>JBOFGW010000302.1:0-23194 GCA_051649325.1 Burkholderiaceae bacterium
CCACGCTGGGCCGCGGCGGGTCAGATACCTCTGCGGTCGCAGTGGCGGCGGCGCTCAAGGCCGAAGAGTGTTTGATCTACACCGATGTAGACGGCGTGTACACGACCGACCCGCGCGTGGTGCCCGAGGCGCGGCGGCTTGAAAAAATCACGTTTGAAGAAATGCTGGAAATGGCCAGCCTGGGCAGCAAGGTGCTGCAGATTCGCAGCGTGGAGTTTGCCGGCAAGTACCGTGTCAAAACCCGCGTGCTCTCCAGCCTGACTGATCCGATGATGGACCTGACCATCGAGGCGCATTCCGGCACCCTGATTACTTTTGAGGACGATACTGAGATGGAACAAGCGGTTGTTTCCGGCATTGCGTTTTCACGCGACGAAGCCAAAATTACCCTGGTGGGCGTGCCGGACAAGCCGGGCGTGGCCTATCAGATTCTCGGCCCCGTGGCAGAGGCGAATATTGACGTGGATGTGATCATCCAAAACACCTCCACCGCAGGGTTTACCGACTTTTCGTTCACCGTGAGCCGTGGTGAGTACAACAAGGCGATGGATGTGATCAAAGGCGTGCAGGCCAAGCTGGGCGCCAAGCAAGTGGTCGGCGATACCAAGGTGTGCAAGGTCAGCATTGTGGGCATCGGCATGAAAAGCCACGTGGGCGTTGCAGCCACCATGTTCCGCGCGTTGTCCAATGAGGGCATCAATATTCAGATGATTTCTACCTCTGAAATCAAGACCAGTGTGGTGTTGGAAGACAAATACATGGAACTTGCCGTGCGCGCGCTACACAAAGCGTTTGAGCTGGAGCAGCCGGGTTCAGTACAATAGTCGGATTGATTTGGCATCCGTTCGGCCTGAGCTTGTCGAAGGCCATTTGGATTGTTGAACTAGCCGAAGTTTTGGAGTGATGACCGAGAGGCCGAAGGTGCTCCCCTGCTAAGGGAGTATGCGCCCAAAAGCGCATCGAGGGTTCGAATCCCTCTCACTCCGCCAAAAAAAGTGAGCCGCCCTAGTGAATTTGCTAGGGCGGTTTTTCTTTTGGGCTGATCGATTGAACAATGTTTCCAACTATCATGCGTCATGATTTCTCGGAATGTCCTCGGCACAGCTCTGGTGCCATGCTCCTACGACCCGCTCACCGGCTATTTTCGTGACGGCTGCTGCAACACGGCCGCGCATGATGAAGGCACGCATGTCATCTGCGCACGCGTGACGCGGGAGTTTTTGGAATACAGTGTGGCGTGTGGCAATGATCTGGTCACGCCGCGGCCGGAATATCGCTTTGCCGGGCTCAAGCCGGGCGATCGATGGTGTCTGTGCGCGGCGCGTTGGCGCGAGGCGATGGCGGCCGGGGTTGCGCCGCCCGTGGTGCTGGAATCGACGCACATCAAGGCGCTAGAGTTTGTCGCGCTGGCAGATTTGCAACGCCACGCCTATGTTGCCCACAAAACCGCTCAATAGGCAGTTGCGTCTACTGTAACAATGCGTGCTTTCTGCTACACTACGCTCTGTGCGGCTGTAGCTCAGTTGGATAGAGTACTTGGCTACGAACCAAGGGGTCGTGGGTTCGAATCCTGCCAGCCGCGCCAATTTTTACCAAAAGGCACTCTACCCGGAGTGCCTTTTTCTTTTGCGAAGTTTCTTTGTGATCGCCCGTGCAACACGCGTTGCGCGTGTGGAGCTTGCACGGTGAAGCGCGTGAGACCATTTGAAGATTCGTCTGCCGGCAACGTGCTGCTGACCTTCGAGTTTGCCGCCATGGCCAGCCCGTGCAGCCTGAAAGTTGCGGCGCCGGATGCCAATCTGGCCGCGCAAGCCGCGCAGGCCGCCATCAATGAAGTGCGCCGGATCGAGGCCAAGTATTCGCGCTATCAACCGGGCAGCGTCGTCAGCGCCATCAACAGCAACGCCGGGCGCGAAGCAGTCAACATCGACGACGAAACGCTCGCGCTGCTGCAGTTTGCAGAAACCTTGTACGACCAAAGCGATGGCCTGTTTGACCTGACTTCCGGCGTGCTGCGCCGCGCGTGGGATTTCAAGGCTGCGCGCAAGCCGAGTGCAGAGCAGCTCGCGCAAGTGTTGCCGTTGATTGGCTGGGCCAAAGTGGAAGTCGTGGGTAGCAGCGTGCGGTTGCCGATTCTGGGCATGGAGCTTGACCTTGGCGGTTTTGGCAAGGAGTACGCGGCGGATCGTGCGGGCGCTGTGCTGCAGGAATATGGCATTGCCCACGCGCTGATCAATCTGGGCGGCGACGTGCGCGCGATCGGCCCGCAGCCAGATGGCCGGCCTTGGTTGATCGGCATTGCGCATCCGCGGCAAGAACGTGGCGTGATTGCGGACTTGCCGCTTGTGAGCGGCGGCCTGGCCAGCAGCGGCGACTATGAGCGCTACTTTGAAGAAGACGGGCAGCGTTACTGCCACATCCTCAACCCGCGCACCGGTTGGCCCGTTACGCATTGGCAGAGCATCAGCGTGCTGAGCGCCTTGACCGTCAGCGCGGGCAGTCTGTCCACCATCGCCATGCTCAAAGGGGAACAGGCGCTGCAGTTTCTGGATGCGCAGGGCGTGGCCTATCTGGCCATTGACGCGGCCGGTCAGCGCTACCTGCAGCAGCCTAAATCCGAGTTTGCCTAATCTCAAATGAGCTGATTCGTTGCTGCGACGCAGCAGCGAATCCTCTTGATTATCCGCGATTCGCATGCAAATATGCATATGCACTCATATTTGCATAAATGAGAGGATTTGATCGTGCTGCGATTTGATGTACCGCCGGTGTGGAGCAACGTGATCCGCGTCGAGGCGTTTATTACCACTGCAGTCTGCGCGCTTGCGCTGGCGCTCAATATGCCGCTGTTGATGCTGCTACTTGTCGTGCAGGGTTTTGTGCGGGGTGTGCTCGGACACTATAAGTGCCCAAGCCACGTGCTCTGGGGCAAGCTGCTGCAGCGCTTGCAGCGCGCGGGAAAGCAAGAAAACGCTGGCGCAAAAATGTTTGCGAACAAGCTGCTGCTTGTAGCGAGCACGGTTGCGGTGGTCTTGGCGCTATCGGGTTTGGAGCAGTGGCGCATTCCCGCAGTGGCCTTGATTGTGTTCTCGATTTTGGAGTGGGCGTTCGCGTTTTGCGCCGCATGCTGGGCGTATACAGCCTGGTATCGCTTGACGCAGCGCTAGGGCAAAGGTTTTCACGATGAGTCAAGGCAATGCTGGCGAGCAAGAAGACATGGCGCGGCTGTACGCCATGGTGTCCGACTATTTCAGTTTGTTTTCTGAGCCGATGCGCCTGCAAATCATGCACGCGGTGTGCGATAGCGAGCGCAACGTGTCTGAGGTGCTGGCCGCAGTCGGCGGCACGCAGGCCAATGTATCGCGGCATTTGAGTGCGATGCACAAAGCCGGCGTACTTTCGCGCCGCAAAGAACGCACGCAGGTGTATTACGCGGTGGCGGACCAGAACGCGGTTGAGCTGTGCCGCACGGTGTGCGTGCATTTGGCCGCCAAGCTGGATGAAGAACGTGCACACAGCAAAATTCGGCCACGCGCGGTGCGCAAGTTCATGACGCAGGCGGTTTGATGAAACTGAATCAGTTGCTGCCTGGCCGGCTGCGCAAGGCGCCGGAATCATTCCTGCCCAAAGAATTTGCCGGGCAAGTGAACAAAGAAGGCTGGAGCGATGCGCGGCGCGATTTTCTGCGCAAGTCGTTTGTCGCAGCGGCTGGCGGGTTGGGTGCGGGCGCTGCTGTTGCCCAGGCAACGCCTGCAGGCGATCCTGCGATTCTGAATCTACCCGCGCATTCCACCGGCCTTGGCCAACCCGTCGCGGCGCGCGGCTATGGCACACCATCAACCTTTGAAAAAAATCTACAACGTCGTGAAAGCCCAGGGCTGACGCGGGTTTCCGCAGCGTCGGTATCGTTCTGCCCGCTGCAGGGGCTGTTTGGCATTATCACGCCCAATGGTCTGCATTTTGAGCGGCACCACCAAGGCTGGTGGGACATTGACCCCAGCCAGCACCGCTTGATGGTGATGGGCCTCGTCAAGAAGCCGATGGTCTTCACGATGGATGATCTGATGCGCCTGCCGTCAGTGTCGCGCATGTATTTCATTGAGTGCGGCGCCAACACCGGCATGGAGTGGGGCAACGTGGCGGTGCCCACGGTGCAGTACACGCACGGCATGCTGTCGTGCTGCGAGTACACCGGCGTGCGCTTGTCGCTGCTGCTGGACATGGCCGGCTTTGACAAGCAACGCGGCAAATACGTGCTGGCAGAAGGCGCAGACGGCGCGGGGCTTACGCGCACGATCAATATCGAAAACGCGCTGGACGATGTACTGGTGGCCTGGGGCATGAATGGCGAAATGCTGCGGCCTGAAAACGGTTATCCGCTGCGCCTGGTGGTGCCCGGTGTGCAGGGCGTGAGCTGGGTGAAGTATCTGCGCCGTCTTGAAGTGGGCGATGCGCCATTTGATACGCGCGAAGAAGCGCTGCACTACATGGACATGATGCCCGACGGCATGCACCGCCAGTACAGCTCCATCCAGGAATGCAAGAGCGTGATCACTACGCCTTCGGGCGGGCAAGTGCTGCTCGACAAAGGGTTCTACAACGTGAGCGGCCTTGCTTGGAGCGGCCGCGGCAAGATCACGCGCGTGGACGTGAGCGCAGACGGTGGCAAGAACTGGCGCACTGCGCGGCTTGAGACACCTGTGCTCGATAAGTGCCTGACCCGTTTCAACATCGACTGGACGTGGGACGGCACGCCCGCCGTACTGCAAAGCCGCGCCACCGATTCCACCGGCTACGTGCAGCCTAGCTACGCGCAGCTGCGCGCCGTGCGCGGCACGCGCTCGATCTATCACAACAACGCGGTGCAGAGCTGGCAGGTAGCCGGTTCTGGCGAAGTGTTTAACGTGCAGGTGTCGTGATGGCGGCGCACCCAAAAAACCAAACGAATTCTCTGCACTCCGTTCGCGTTGAGCCTGTCGAAACGCATTCGCAAGCGTTCCGTGAACGCAGTTCGCAAATGGGCTTCGACAAGCTCAGCCCGAACGGAATTTCGTATGGATCGTTAAAGTGTTTACGCAATATCCATGCGCCTTTTGAGGCAAAAATAGCTGGAAATGCCCATGGATATTGCGTAGTCGCCTTTGTAACCCTGTTTTTTTGCATATTTGCACCCCTGGCCACCGCGCAAGACAAATTCCCCGGTATAGGCCGCGCCGCTACGCCGGCAGAGATCAAAGCCTGGGACATTGATGTGCGCGGCGACTTCACCGGCCTGCCGCCGGGCAAGGGCAGCGCAACCAAGGGTATGGAAGTGTGGGAAGCCAAGTGCGCAAGCTGCCACGGCGTATTTGGCGAATCGAATGAGACTTTTCCGCCAATCGTGGGCGGCACCACTAAGCAGGACATGCAAACCGGGCGCGTGGCGTCACTGACCAGTAACGCCGAAGCGCAGCGCACCACGCTGATGAAGCTCTCGCGCGTGTCTACGTTGTGGGACTACATCAACCGCGCTATGCCGTGGAACGCGCCAAAAACACTCACGACCGAAGAGGTGTACGCCGTCACTGCGTACATTCTGCATCTGGGTGACATCGTTCCCGCAGATTTTGTGCTGTCAGACCAAAACATGCGTGATGTGCAAGCCAAGCTGCCCAACCGCAACGGCACCACGCGCGACCACGGCCTGTGGAGCGTGCGCGGCAAGCCCGATGTGCGGGCCGTGGCCTGTATGAAGAATTGCGATGACAAGGTGACCACGGCCTCACAAATGCCTGACCACGCGCGCAACGCGCACGGCAACTTGGCGCAGCAACAGCGTGCGCTGGGCGGCGTGCGCGGGGCAGACACCACGCAGCCGCCGCTCACAACGCCGCTACGCGTGGCGACGGCGGCGGCGCCTGCTGCGGCCACGCAGTCAACAGCGCAGGCAACGGCGGCGGCTGCGGTGTCGCCCAGCCAACTCGCCGGCAAATTTGCCTGCACTGCATGCCACGCGGCCAATGCCAAGCTGGTGGGCCCGTCTTGGCAACAAATTGCAGAAAAATACAAAACGCGCAGCGATGCAGCCGCTTATTTGTCTGAAAAAATCCGCGCTGGCGGGCAGGGCGTGTGGGGCGCGATTCCCATGCCCGCGCAGCCCGGCGTGTCGGCGGAAGATGCGGCCACGCTGGCAAAGTGGGTGTTGACACAATAGCGGGTGCAACAGCCGGCACAGGAGCCATGAAAATTGACTTTGCTGCGAATATGGTTATCCCGCGGGTAAACGCTTGTTTTGTCGTACAAAGCCTAAACTTAGGCGTTAAGCGTGTGTAGATTTTTGGAGACTGAGAACATGAACTATCAACGTAGAGAAGTGGTGCAAGCCGGCAGCATCGGCGGCGTACTGGCGGCCTTGGGCTTGCTCGCACCAGGCCAGGCGTTTGCCGCGCGCAATGAAGCCGGATTCACCGCCAAAAGCGTGGCCGATGCCGTCAAGGCGCTGGGCGGGCAGCCGGCGGAAAGCAAAGATGTTGTCATCACCTCGCCCGACATTGCTGAGAACGGCGCCGTGGTGCCGGTGAGCGTGGCCAGCAGCCTGCCCAAAACGCAGGAAATCTACATTCTGGTTGAGAAAAACCTCAATCCGCTGTCAGCCGGCTTCACAATTCCCGATGGCACCGAAGCGTTTGTGCAGACCCGCGTGAAGATGGCGCAAAGCACCAACGTGGTGGCCGTGGTCAAGGCCGATGGCAAGTGGTATTCCGCCACCAAAGAGACCAAGGTCACGCTGGGTGGTTGCGGCGGCTAAAAAAGTAGTTTCTTAAGGCATGTACGCAATATCCATGCGGGTTTTGGAGCAAAAATGGCTCAAAATCCGCACTAGATAAGCGTATATCTATTTCAAATTTAAGCTGGAGCAAGTAATCATGGCAGATCCGATGAAAATCCGCGCCACTAACGCAGGCGGTGTGACTGAGGTGCGGGCGCTGATCAATCACCCGATGGAAACCGGGCAGCGCAAAGACGCCGCCGGCAAGACCGTGCCCGCGCACTACATCACTGAGGTGACCGCGCAGCACAACGGCAAGACGGTGCTGTCCGCCACGTGGGGGCCGGCGATTTCGCAAAACCCGTTTCTGTCCTTCAAGTTCAAGGGCGGCGCCAAGGGTGAAAAAGTCACCATCAACTGGGTTGACAACACCGGCGACAAGCGCACTGACGAAGCGGTGATTTCTTAAGCCTGCATTCGTGCTGCGTGCATGCTGCAGTGCTACGCTCAAGCGCTCGCAAGAAGCGTGTGAAAACATTGAACGACCTGAAGGGGACACTATGCCGCGTTACCGCATCGCCTGCCTGGCAGCGCTTGGGTTTGCCGTATGGGCAAACACCGCGCTTGCGCAAGGCACTTCTGCTGCCGATGAAATCGCCAAATACCGCCAAATGCTGGCCGACGGCAACCCGGCCGAACTGACAGAGCTGCAGGGCGAAGCACTGTGGAAGACCAAGCGCGGACCCAACAACGCAACGCTGGAAAAGTGTGACCTGGGCCTTGGCGCCGGCGTGATCAAAGGTGCCTACGCGCAATTGCCGCGCTACTTTGCCGATGCCAATCGCGTGATGGATTTGGAAACGCGGCTGGTGCACTGCATGGTCACGCTGCAAGGCATCAAGTTTGAAGACGCCGTCAAAAAACCGTTTTCAGATCAAGGCGAAAAGCAAACGGATCTGGAAGCGCTCACGGCTTACATCGTGGCGGATTCGCGCGGCGTCAAAATCAACGTGCCGCAGCAACACGCCATGGAAAAAGCTTCGTACGTGCGCGGTGAAAAAGCGTTTTACTTTCGCGGCGGCCCGTTCGATTTTTCCTGCGCGTCCTGCCACGGCGTAGATGGTCAGCGGATCCGCTTGCAAGACTTACCTAATTTGGCGGGCAACCCCACCAGCGCACAGCGCGCATTTGCCACCTGGCCCGCGTACCGCGTGAGCCAAGGTGCCATGCGCACGATGCAGTGGCGCGTGTATGACTGCTTTAGGCAGCAGCGCTTCCCTGAGCTCAAGTACACATCGCAAACGGCGATTGATCTGATCACGTTTCTCGGTGTCAAGGCCAACGGCGGCACGATGGATGCTCCGGCAATCAAACGGTAAGGGGCAAGTCACATGAAAATTACAACCACTATTCTGTCTTGCCTGCTGCTGGCATCGTGCGCAACCTACAGCCCGCCCACTGCTAAAGAAGCGGCAGAGGTGCTCAAGAGTTCCTTTGCTGAGCGCGGCATTGCCAAGCTGGACCGTGTTCAGCAGAGCGAGCTGCAGCAAGTGTGCTCTGAATACGCCACGCGCGAGTTGCCCAAGGCCGATCGCGAGCGGCTTGAAAAAGCGGCGCTTGCGGCGATCAAAGCGCCGGCCGACGGCCAGTATCTTGGCGACTGGAAAGAGGGCGAGCGCATCGCGCAAAACGGCCGCGGCCTGCAGTTTTCCGACACGGCCAGCACCGTGGCCGGCGGCAACTGCTACGCCTGCCATCAAATCCAAAAAGCTGAGATCTCCTACGGCAACATTGGCCCCAGCCTTTATCAATACGGCAAGCTGCGCAGCGGCGGCGCGGCTCAGCCGCCCGAAGCCATCGTCAAATACACCTGGGGCAAGATTTGGAATTCGCACGCGTATAACGCCTGCTCGAACATGCCGCGCTATGGTGCCGCAAACATTTTGACCGAGCAGCAGATCAAGCACGTGATGGCGCTGCTGCTTGATCCTGTGTCGCCGGTCAATAAAGACTGATTGTTGTGCGCGCCCTGCGGCTTCTAGCCATATTTCTCGGTCTGCTCGTCGCAGGCAGCGCGTTTGCGGCAAGTGTGGGCGATCCCGTCAAGCTGCCCAGCGTCACCTTGCTGGATGGCAAGCGCATGGATGCGGCGGCGTTCAGCGGCAAACCCACGCTGGTGGTGTTCTGGGCCAGCTGGTGCCCTTACTGCGCCAAACACAACCCCATGGTGCAAAAGCTGATTGATCAAACCAAGGGCACGGATCTGCAAGTGATTACCGTCACCATCGACAAAAACCTGGATGATGCGCGCAAGTATCTTGCAGACAAGAAGTATTCATTCGCCGCCACCAGCGATGTTGCTGCGATGGAGGCAGCGCTCGGCAAAAAGCGCGCACTGCCCAAAACCTATCTGATCGACCGCAGCGGCAAGCTGGCCGTGGCGGAGTTTGGCGAAATGTTTGAAGAGGACGTGCTGGCGCTCAAGCGCTTTGCCTCAGCCGCAAAATAGCTTTTTCCTGAAAGCGATTACGTGATGGATCGTCGTGAATTTTTGCGCGTGCTGGGCATTGCCAGCGCCGCAGGATTGCCCCTCGCCGGCTGCGCCAGCGCCGGAAAAAATGCAGACGGTTTTTACGATCTGCCGCGCTTTGGCAACGTCCATCTGCTGCACTTTACTGATTGCCACGCGCAGCTTTTGCCCACGTATTTTCGCGAGCCCAGTGTCAATATCGGTGTGGGCGCCGCCAGCGGCAAGGCGCCGCATTTGGTGGGTGAGGCGCTGCTCAAACAGTTTGGCATTGCGCCTGCGTCGCGCGAGGCACATGCCTTCACATACTTGAACTTTGAAGCGGCTGCGCAGCAATACGGCAAAGTCGGTGGCTTTGCGCACTTGGCCACGCTGATCAAGCGCGTCAAGGCAGGCCGCCCCGGCGCGCTGCTGCTGGATGGCGGCGATACCTGGCAGGGTTCTGCCACCGCGCTATGGAGCAAGGGGCAGGACATGATTGACGCCTGCAAACTGCTGGGCGTGGATGTGATGACCATGCACTGGGAGTTCACCTACGGCCAAGAGCGCGTCAAGCAGGCGGTGGAGGGCGATCTCAAAGGCAAGGTGGAAGTGGTCGCGCAAAACGTGGTGACTACGGATTTTCAAGATCCAGTGTTTGCGCCCTACACGCTGCGCGAAATGAATGGCGTGAAGTTCGCCATCGTTGGTCAGGCGTTTCCCTACACGCCTATTGCCAACCCGCGCTACTTTGTACCGGAGTGGAGCTTTGGCATTCAAGAAGAGCGGCTGCAAAAGATCGTGGACGAAGCGCGTTCCAAAGGCGCGCAGGCCGTGGTGCTGCTCAGCCACAACGGCATGGACGTGGATTTGAAGCTGGCTTCGCGCGTACGCGGCATCGATGCAATTCTGGGTGGCCACACGCATGACGGCGTGCCCGGCGCAATCCCGGTTAAAAACGCGGGCGGCACCACACTCGTGACCAATGCCGGCAGCAACGGCAAGTTTCTCGGCGTGCTGGATTTTGATGTGAAGGCCGGCAAGGTCAGCGATTTTCGCTACAAACTACTGCCAGTGTTTTCTAACCTGCTTGAGCCGGATGTGCAGATGAGCGCGCTGATTGAGCGCATTCGTGCGCCGCACGCGGCCAAGCTCACGGAAAAGCTCGCCATCACCGAAGGGCTACTTTATCGCCGCGGCAATTTCAACGGTACATTTGATCAGCTGATTTGCGATGCGCTGATGGAAACGCAGGGCGCACAGATTGCCTTTTCTCCCGGCTTTCGCTGGGGCACCTCGCTCTTGCCGGGGCAGGCCATTACCTATGAACACGTGATGGACCAGACGGCGATCACCTACCCGTTCACCACCGTCAGCAATTTGAGCGGCGAGATGATCAAAACGATTCTTGAAGACGTGGCCGACAATCTCTTCAATCCAGACCCGTACTTTCAGCAGGGCGGCGATATGGTGCGCGTGGGCGGGCTGACTTACACCATTCGCCCGAATGAAAAGCAAGGCAGCCGCATCACCGACATGCGCTTGGCTGGCGCGCCGCTTGAAGCAAGCAAAACCTACAAAGTCGCCGGCTGGGCGCCGGTGGCTGAAGGCGCGCGTGATGCTGGCGGTACACCCGTGTGGGATGTGGTGTCGGGCTGGCTGCGCAGCAAAAAAACCGTTACGCCACGCCAGCTCAATACGCCGCGTATTGAAGGGCTGGGCGCCAACGCAGGGCTGGCGGCGTGAAAGCCAAAGTTGGTGCGCTGCCGCTGGCGCGTGATTTGCCGGCGGAAGCCGCAGCAGCCGTCAAGCGCGGCGGCCCGCTGGTGGTGCTCGTCTCGCGCAGCGACTGCACCTTCTGCCATGAAGTGCGCGTGCAGTACCTGGCACCCATGCAAAAAGAAGGCGTGCTTACCGCGGTAGAACTGGTGAGCGACTATAAAGGCAGCGTGCGTCTTGGCGCGCAGCCCATCGCCTATGGCCAAGCCGCGCGTCAACTCGGCGTGCGGTTTTATCCGACAGTGCTGTTTCTGGATGCTGCGTTAAAGCCCATGGCTGAACCGCTTGTGGGTGCGGGTATGGCGGGGTTTTATGCAGGGTTTTTGGAGCGTGCGCTTGAAGAGGGACGCGCGAAACTCAAGCGCATATGAGTCGCCGTTATAATTGCTAGCTTGCTCAGGAAGCGTGGCAGAGTGGTCGATTGCACCGGTCTTGAAAACCGGCAACGGGCAACCGTTCGTGAGTTCGAATCTCACCGCTTCCGCCAATAAACCAAAAAAAAGCCCACGCGGGTTTTTTTTTGGTTTTTAGCTACATTACGCCTCCTCCAGAGGCCTCCCGTGGAGGCTTTAGTGGCGTGGCGAAAACTTCTGCAGAGATGAATAAAGTCTCACGTCAGTTGGCAGCGAAGCAGTAAAACAGCCCTGCGCCACCGGTAGCTTTTAAGGCGTCCATGCCGCAGCCCCGACTAGGATGCGAAGAATTCCACGACTTCATCGGCGCGCTGTCATTTGCTCCAATGCGGTCATGATGGCCGACAAATGCGGAGCCTTCTGCGCTCTTGGTCCAGTTTCCGCATGTTGTATCGCCGCCAGCGGTCGCAGCAATCGCCAAACGCCCGTTGTCCGTTGAACCCGTCAAAACATCGTGTTGGTTTACGGGATCGCCGCGGCCACTGACGATTTCGCCCTTTTCTGTGAGAGCTGTTTGTTTGTTCAGGTTATTGGCGCCATGAAGCTCGTCCAGGTTGTTGGCAATGACAACTCCTCTTGCATTTTGCCAAGGACCTTTACCAATACGGTCTCTGGCATCAATGGCTGCTGTAGATCCAGTGGCAGATGTGCTGAGATAAGCTTTCCAATTCTTGCCATCCGCGCCGACGGTCTCAGCAAGGGTTTGACAGTGCCGATCCGCGCCGGCCAAACCGCCTAAATCGGCTCCTTTGCCAGGATTGGCGCTGGTGAGGAAAAAGGTCATTGGATTTTTCGGCTGCGGCGAATGTGTGACGCAGGCGCCAAGTATCAGCGTGGAACAAGCTGTAAAACCAATGATCAACGGGGATATTCTAATAGGGAGTTTCATCTGCGATCCTGTTTGAGGTTGTTTGCTTGATTCGATTTGCTGAAAGCGTCAATAGCGTCCCAAGCCTAAACCGGAATTGTGGAGAAATAGTGGAGCGCTAGATGCACCCTCTATTCTGAGACGGCCTTTGGTGCAATGAGCGAGGTTGTCATGCTGATGAAAACATGCGTTGCACAAGCCAAAATGAGCCAATCGATATTGCTGAAAAGGAAGCCATGCGCGTGATGAGGCCAACACTACCTGCACCTCGAACGCGCTTAACGCAGGCCATTGCGGCCATGGCTAGCAGCGCAACAAGCAACTGCCCTAACTCAATGCCAATATTGAATCCAGCTAGGCTTACCAATTGATGCTGACGGTCGAGTCCGAATTCGATCAAGGCGGAAGAAAGGCCCAAGCCATGTATAAGCGCACACCCGAAAACCAACCCCAGGCGCAACCATAATGAACGCAGGCGTGCCCGTTGGCGCGCATACATATCGAACACGGCCATGCCGATAATGGTGGCCGCAATGGCGGATTCAACCACGACCGAGGGGATACTCAGCCCGCCCAAGATACTGATCATCAAGGTGATGGTGTGCCCGAAGGTGAATGCACTAAGAGCCAACAACACATGTCGCCAACCCCATCCAGCAGCCAGCACGACCAATAAGAACACGAGATGGTCAAGGCCAGTGACAATATGTTCAACGCCCAGCACCGCATAGTCGGCAAAGATCGACCATGCAGACGGGAACAAGGCGCCGGCAGACCGTTCGGGCGTGAGCACTAGGAGGTGCGATTGCTCCTGTGACGGCCGGGTCACGGTCACTCGCATGGTTTGCTCTGAAGCGGCCTGACCGAATAGTCCAACTTGAAAGCGCAGAGAGTTATTCGCAGGGGCCAGTGCGAAGCGACCCATGACGACCAACTGCGTCGCTGGCCCGGAGGGCGTACTGTCCTGCGGGGACAATGAAAGCATGATCCCTTCGAGCGGTCGAGCGCCTTGCTCATCAAGCAGCTTTACCTCACGTATCACGGTAGCGCCGATGGCAGCACGGTGCGCACCAAACTCAGCCATCGATAGTTGGCCATCGCCATCGTCGTCCACGGCGTTAAACGCCGACACCGGCAGCGATAACACCATGAAGGCTCCGTCGCCAACAAAGTTCAGCGTGCCATGCTGCGCAACCATGAGGTGTGCCTGCGCCGCAGACTGCATGGCCAAACCCATAGCCAGCGCGAGCAAAGCGCGTCGCAGCCAAGAGAGTTTGGCGCTCATGGTCGTGGCCTCCTCATTGGGCCGGAAATCTCAACCTTGCCCTTTACGCAGCGTTGCAAATATGGATAGGTATCGGTGGCGTAGTAGTGATAGATGCCCTTGGGAAATTCGGGCGTGGCACCGATGCGACCATTGCACTCGTCAAGATCGCCTAAACCAGCCACGTATTCGTAGTCCTGCATAAACGCACCCATTGGATACACCGAAGTAGGCGGTCTATTCGCTTCCGGCGTTGTCTTGAGCCGGTAGCTGCCCTTGATTGCCTTAATAGCAGAAGTAGGATCAGTCGCCACGCTGTAGCCATATCTGGCATAGATCGGAAATCCGTCGGCAGCCCAACCGATCAATGTCATCTTTGTCGGTCCGCCACCTCGCAAAGTAATAAAACCTTCGGGCATCCCGTGATAGTGATAGGCACCATCGGGCTGCACGTGGGCATTGTTGCTGTCAGTACCGAACTTGAAGCTGGATTGCCCGAGCGCCTCCATGCGCCATTGACCCGCTGGCGAGCCAGGGTCGCAAACACTGCCTGAGTCGTTGCATCCGCCGTTGGTACTGGCGTCGATCCTCACGCCATTGAGGATGTAGCCGATTGCGCCGCGCGGCCCACCCAGTTGAGTAGCGATATCGGTCAGGCTCGGGGCCAACGTGAAGTTGGCCGCAACGTTTTGTGCGCTGATCGTGTTCGGATTGTCAGCATTCGGGAAGATACCGACGGCATGATCTGGCAATCCATTCGCAACCAATATGCGTTGCATACCTGAACACGTCCAGTTTGAGGTGCTGGTCGCGTTCACTGACGCGGAGCTATTTAACACACTGCGGCTATATGTGCATTCGATACCCGTGGTACTGGCCGTGCTAATGATTCTAGACGGCACTGAGCGGCCAGAATTAGGTAGCGCAGACCTGGAATCGACGCCACTGGGGGCAGGAGGAATGGTGTTAGAGCTGCTTTGAACGTTGACACCGCAAGCCACGAGTCCGCCGACGAGTGCAGCAAAGCATATGCGTGCAACAACGAGACCCCCGCGGACGCTGCGTTGGAAGGTAGGTTTCATAGGCGGGCTCACTGCTTTCTAGTTTCTGTTGAGGCGCTTGTTAGCGCGGCGGAGGAGCAGCATTGACGGTCACCGTGCCTTTCACGCAGCGCTGTAGGTAGGGATATCTGTCTGTTGCGTAGTAGTGATAGATGCCGTTCGGGAATTCAGGGGTGACACCTACGCGTCCGTTGCATTCATCCAAGTCGCCGGAGCCGGCCACATATTCCCAGTCCTGCGCAAAACCGCCGGGCGTAAACACCGTCGTTGATAGCCGGGTCGCGCTGATTGTTGTCTTGAGTTTGTAGCTGCCAGTAATTACTTTGAGTGGAGAGCTGGCATCGGTAGCCACACTGTAGCCATAGCGCGCATAAATTGGAAAGCCATCGGCGGCCCAGCCGATCAGCGTCATCTTTGTGGGTCCACCGCCGCGCAAGGTAATGAAACCTTCGGGCATACCGTGGTAGTGATAGGCGCCATCGGGCTGCACGTGCGCATTGTTCGTATCAGTTCCGAAGCTGAAAAACGTCTGGCCCAGAGCTTCAATGTTCCATGCGCCGCTATTGTCAACGGCGCTGCAACTACTTGCCGTGGTCGAGCTAGCGGGGCAAGAACCGCCGGTACCCGCATCAATCTTCACTCCATTCAATATGTAGCCAGTAGTACCGCGTGGACCTCCAAGTGAGGTTACGGTGCCGTTGTAAGCAGGGGTAAGAGCATAGGTTGCCGCCACAGTCTGGGCGGAGATGATGTTGGGATTATTGGCGTTGGGGAACGTGCCGACCACGTGGTCGGGAACGCCGTTGGCTGCAAGCACACGCGATGCCGTGTTGCATGTCCATGCAGACGTACTCGTGGCGTTGACTGATGTCGAACTATTGAAAGCGCTGTAGGTATAACTGCACTCTACACCGGCGGTCGAGCTGCCGCTGGAACCTGCAGCGACAGGGGTGACTGACACAGCGTTTGAGGTCGCGCCGGTGCCCGCCGAATTCGTTGCTGCGACGCTGCAGCTATAGGTGGCGCCGTTGGTCAGGCCGGTCACGGAAATCGGGCTGGCAGTGCCAGTCCCTGTTATCGACATGGCACCCGCTGTGCAGGTCGCGGTGTAGCCGCTGATGGCCGCCCCACCGTTGGACGCTGGCGCGGTAAAGGCCACACTAGCGCTGGCATTGCCAGCATTAGCCGTGCCAATGGTAGGCGCCCCAGGTACGGTAATGCTGGTGCTGTCATCGCTACCACCACAACCGATGATAGTGGCTGCTTTCAACAAAATCAGAAGCAGAAAGAATGGTTGAGCGCGGCGATTGATCAGATGAACCATGGGATACCTCTTTTGACGGATGTGTGTTGCACGCTTTGATAGAGTTTGACAGCGCGAACTGAGTTTGATGGATGAGTGTGGAAGAACTATGGATTCTCGCCACGTGACTTAAGACGTTCTTCCAAACGCTGCGTCAGGTAATCAGTGTCAAGCATGGTGTGTTGAGGATTTCTACTGCTTTGACGGCGGTGTTTGCTTGCTTTGACCTGGCCCGTCTTTGGGTTTGCACGCCAATGCTCTTCCTTCAGGTGCCCAACATGTTCCCTTCACCGCACCGCCAGGTGTGTTGAATCCGCATTCCTGGCCGCTGATGAGTGATTTGCAGGCCGCTAGCGCCTCAGGCGGCGGGCCGCCATTGGCGCCAGCTCTAGGATGACCGCCAGCGGCAGGGGTTTGCGCCCCAGCAGCACTGGCAAACAAAGAGCCAGTGGCAAGGGCGAACAGGGCGCCGCTGCCCCAGATCGCGCAAGCCAAAGCTGCGATGCTAAAAATTGTTCTTGCTGCTTCTGCAGGCGGGTATTTACGCGTTGTCATATCAACAGCTCCCAAGCAATGACATGTGTAGGTGGTTCATTTGCAGAACAATGCAGCAATAATGTGTGGGAAATATGTGTGGTTCACCACAATGTCTCCATAGTGTGGAGTTATAGTTTCGGTTGCCGATGCGCCTACGCCTTATTCACACACTATCGCTCCTTTTGCTGTCGGCTGTACTGGTGGCCGTGTTGGCGATGGCAGCGGTGGCCGCATGGAATCTAAATAGCGGGTTTGCTGACTATCTGGAAGCGCGTGATATTGAACGCCTAGAGCAGTTTGCGACGCTTGCTGCCGAGCTTGTCGAACAAGCAGGTGGGCTCGCAGCTCTGCGCCAGCGCAGTCCGAACATGCGTGAGCTACTTGACCAGTTCGCCCAACGGCAAGGGTTGGAGAAACGCTGGCCCACTCCGCCAAACGATGAACGCATCGCTGGGCCACCTAGCGGCTCAGGCGATCTGCCGCTCGTTCGTCCGCCGCCGGGCGGTGCAGACGGGTTTGGCCCACGTGTGACAGTCGTCAGCTTGGATGGCAATCCTATTTTTGATCGGCCTATGCCACTGAACCCGGGGCGTTTCATTGACCGACCGATTCGTGTGCGCGGCGAGCTTGTCGCACTCGCACGCCTGCGGGAAAGCGGACGAGTACCCGATGCAGTAGAAGCGCGCTTTCTGTGCAAGCAGTATCTAGGTATCTTTGCTGTATCGATATCCTTGGTGCTGCTAGCGCTGGGCAGTGCCTGGTGGGCGTCGCGTCGCTGGGTACGTCCGTTGCAAGCGGTGCAAGATGCCACTGCTCGCATTGCCCGCGGCGAGCTGGATATTCGCGTCGTGGTGAGCCGCAACGAAGCAAGACGCAGCGACGAGATAAGCGATCTCGTGCGCAATATCAACCAAATGGCCGAAGGCCTACAGCGGCTGGAGCGCGCGCGGCGGCGCTGGTTGGCTGATATGTCGCATGAACTACGCACTCCACTGGCCGTACTGCGCGGCGAGATCGAAGCGCTGGTCGATGGAGTGCGTCCATTAACACCTGAAGCGATGTTGTCACTGCGCGAAGAGGTACTGCAGCTCGGCGCGCTGGTCAATGATTTGCATCTGTTGGCAATGTCCGATCTGCAAGCGTTGCCTTGCCAATTCGTCGAAATCGACGCCGTGGCTGTGATGCAGCAACTCGTGCAACGCTTTGACGCGCGTGCAAAATCTGCTGGATTATCGCTTAGTGCTGAGCTGGGCGGGTTAACCGTGTTGCCAGTATGTTGGGACAAAATCCGCATCGACCAACTGCTGGACAATTTGCTTGAAAATAGCCTGCGCTATACCGACTCGCCAGGCCGCCTTGTGCTAACAGTCAAACAGGAGAGTGACAATGTCATGATCGATATCGATGACAGCGCACCCGGAGTTCCGGCGGCTGAACTGTCTCATTTGTTCGAGCCGCTGTATCGAGCTGATACAGCTCGCAGCCGCCACCGCGGCGGCAGTGGTTTAGGACTTGCGATCTGTGAGGCGATCGTGCGTAGCCATTCTGGCCGCATCGAGGCAACCCAGTCTTCCCTTGGTGGACTACGTGTGCACATCGAACTGCCGGTATCTGTGCCGACGGATACGCCACGATGACATCATCGCGCCATGTTCTGGTGGTGGAGGACGACGCGAAGATCGCGCAATTATTGCTGGACTATTTGCGTAACGAAGGCTTCGAGGCAGACGCTGTCGCGGACGGACAGCGCGCCCTTCAGCAGATCAAACAAACACCCCCAGCTCTTGTGATCCTCGACCTAATGCTGCCCGGCCTGGACGGCATTGATGTCTGCCGTGCTGTGCGGCAATTTAGTGACGTGCCGATCCTGATGCTGACCGCACGCGTTGATGAGATCGATCGGTTGCTAGGGCTGGATACCGGTGCCGATGACTACGTCTGCAAACCCTTCAGTCCGCGCGAAGTCATGGCTCGCGTGCGTGCGCTGGTACGCCGTGCCCAAGGGCGAGCGGCAACCACGGTGCTCCCTTGGGTAGTAGATGACGAGGGGCTGCGGATCTCATGGCGCGGTCAGTGGCTGCAACTTACACCACTTGAATTTCGCATGCTTCGTCTACTGCTCAACCACCCTAGCCGGGTGTTCTCGCGCGCGCAGTTGCTTGACAGTGCATACGCAGACCTGCGTGAGGTAAGTGACCGGGCCATCGATAGCCATATCAAGAATCTGCGGCGCAAGATCCATGCGGTAGAACCTGGCTGCGAATGCATCGCATCGGTGTATGGCATGGGTTACCGATTCGACGCACCTGAGTAAGCCGATATGTTGAGAATTGACCAACCGTTGAAAGCCAGAAAAACATAGTTTATTGATCGAATGGAGGCAGTCGTACTCTGTGTTATCGCGGTATTCATGCGGGTCTTCAAGGAAAAATGGCTGAAAATCCGCATGGATACTGCGTAGAGTGTTTTGAGTTTGTTGCTTAGGTCTGGCTGTGCATCCATTCAAGCCCCTCAGCGGTAGTCGTCAGCGGCAGATACTCGCAGCCAATCCAGCCGTCGTAGCCCAGCGCATCAATGTGGTCAAACAGCCAGGGGTAGTTGATCTCGCCGGTGCCAGGTTCATGCCGGCCGGGGTTGTCCGCAATCTGGATGTGGCCGATATAGCGCAGCTGCTGGGTGAGGGTGTTGCCCAGTTCGCCTTGCATGCGCTGCGCGTGGTAGATGTCGTACTGCACTTGCAGGTTCTTGCCGCCCGCCTGTGCGATTACGTCCAGCGCTTGCTCAAAACGGTTGATGAAAAACCCCGGTACGTCATAGGAGTTGATCGGTTCCACTAGAACGCGCGCGCCAATTTTTTCTAACTGTTCGGCCGTGTAGGCAAGATTAGCCACGAGTGTGGCGCGTGCACGCGCAGGCTCAACTCCCGCCGGCAACTTACCGGCCAGGCAATTGATGCGTGTGCAGTTCAAGGTCTGCGCATATTCAATGCCGTGCGCCACACCATCGCGAAACTCGGCCACGCGCGCCGGATCGCAGGCGATGCCGCGATCGCCCGCATCCCAATTGCCCGGCGGCAGGTTGTGCAGCACCATCAAGAGGCCGTTGTCGTGCAGGCGACCGGCAATGTCTTGCGCGCTAAAGCCATAGGGCGTTTGGCATTCCACCGCGGTAAAGCCCGCGGCACGCGCGGCGGCAAAGCGCTCTAAAAAAGGTACTTCGGTGAACAGCATGGATAGATTAGCAGCGAATTTAGGCATATTTGAAAGTGCTTTACGCAATATCCATGCGGGTTTTGGAGCAAAAATGGCTCAAAAGGCGCATGAATATTGCGTAGTCATGTTTAAGAAAGGGTTAGGAAAGCAAATCTGAAAGGGTGCGCGCAATCACCTTGGTGGCGCGGCGCAGGTCTTCCAGTTCTAGCCGCTCGTCTGCACGTTTGGCATGCGATTCAAGCACGGTGCGCGGCCCCGCGCCGTAAATCACGCCGGGGATACCGGCCTCGGTGTACAGGCGCACATCGGTGTACAGCGGCGTGCCCACGGCGGGAATCGCCTCGCCAAACACGGCTCGCACGTGCTTTTGGATGGCATCTACCAGCGGCGCATTGCCCCCCAGCGGCGCCATCGCACGCGCAAGCAGCAGGCGCTTGATCTCTACATGAATGCCCTTGCCGCCGCGCGGCGGCGCAAAGCTTTCTGCGGCCTGCGTGATTGTGGAGCGCAGCGCTGCTTCAACCTGCGCGGGGTCTTCTTCCGGGATCATGCGGCGGTCTAGCTTGAAGCTCACTTTGCCAGGAATCACATTGGTGTTGGTGCCGCCAGCGATCACGCCCACATTCAGATACGGGTGCGTGATGCCTTCTACCTTTGAATGAATTTTTTTGTACTCGGTGTTCAGGGCATACAGCGCGTTCAGAATATGCACCGCGCCTTGCAAGGCATCCGTACCGCTGTCCGGGATGGCGGCGTGGCTCATCTGGCCGTGCACCGTCACTTCCATCTGCAGGCAGCCGTTGTGCGCGGTGATCACCTGATAGCTAAAACCCGCAGCAATCAGCAGATCGGGTTTGGTCAGCCCTTGCTTGAGCAGCCAGCCGGGGCCAAGCTCGCCACCAAATTCTTCGTCATACGTGAAGTGCAGTTCAACGCTGCCTTTGGTGGGGCGCGCAGCTACCTCCAGCGCGCGCAGGGCAAAGGTGTAGGTGCCAAAGTCGCTCTTGCTTACCGCAGCAGCGCGGCCGTAGAGCTTGCCGTCTTCAACTTGGCCGCCATACGGGTCTTTGGTCCAGCCTTCGCCGGGCGGCACCACATCGCCATGCGCGTTGAGCGCAATCACCGGGCCGGTGCCGTACTTTCGCCGCACGATCAAGTTGGTGATGGACTGCATGCCAGCGGCTTTCACTGATTCAGCAGGCGGTGAATGACGTTCTGCTTCAAGCCCAAGCGCAGCCAGCAGCGCGGCCGTTTTTTCCGCATGCGGCGCGTTGTTGCCCGGTGGCGTATCGGTGGGCACACGGATCAGTTCCTGCAAAAAGCGCACTTCTTCATCAAAGTGCGTGTCGATCCAAGCGTCTAAGCGCTGATAGTGATCCATTTAAGCGAGTTCTTGTGCGAGTTGATGCAGCAGGTGATCGAAGGCCGCGATAGCAAGCTCGATATCGTCATTGGTGCTAGATTCCAGCGGGTTGTGGCTGATGCCGTTGTTCAGCCCGCGCACAAACAGCATGGCCTGCGGCATGATTTCATGCAGCTTCATCGCATCATGCCCTGCGCCGCTGGGCATGCGGTGTACCGGCACGCCGAGCGCCGCGACGGATTTTTCCCAGCGCTGTTGCCATGCCGGGTTGCTTGGTGCTGCGCTGACGCGCATGGTTTCTTCTACTTCGTAACGCACACCGCGGCGCTGACAGATTGCTGCGAGCTGCGCAAGCACATCGGCAACCAGCGCATCGCGCTGGGCATCATTCGGCGCGCGCATGTCCATGGAGAACGTGCATTGCCCAGGCACCACATTGATCGATCCGCTCGGCACATTCAGCATGCCGATGGTGGCGACCGAATCGCCGTCTGCCGCTGCGCGCTGCTCCATGTAGAGCGCAAGCTCGGCCACGGCCACGGCTGCGTCTGCGCGCCGGTTCATCGGCGTGGTGCCGGCGTGGCTGGCCATGCCGGTGACTTTGCCTAGAAAACGTACGCTGCCGTTGATAGAGGTGACCACACCGAGCGGAATATCCAGTTTGTTCAGCACCGGGCCTTGTTCGACATGCACTTCAACAAATCCCAAGTAGCGCGACGCATCGCGTTTAAGCGCGGTAATGGATTCCATCGTGCCCGGCAAGCCCGCCGCGCGCATTGCATCGCGCATGCTGATGCCGTCTGCATCCGTTTGCTCAAGCCACGCCGGATTGAAGTGACCGGTCAGCGCGCCGGAGGCAAGAAACGTGGCCTTGTAGCGCTGGCCTTCTTCTTCGGCAAAACCAATCACTTCAATGTCAAAGGGCAGGCGCTGCTTGGCCTGTGCCAGCTTGCGCACGCATTCCATCGGCACCAGAATGCCCAGCCGCCCATCGTATTTTCCGCCGTTGCGCACCGTGTCAAAGTGGCTGCCCGTAATCAAGGTTTTGGCGCCTGGCGCGCTGCCGCGGTAGCGTGCGACCACATTGCCTACGGCGTCGAGATGCACGTCGTCAAAGCCGCATTCACGCATCCATGTTTGCAGTTGGCTCGCGCAGGCTTGGTGCGCCTCAGTCAGGTAGGTCACCGTTAGTTGCCCCGCCTCTTTAAAGCCGGGGTCGGAATGCACAGCAAGCTGCTCGGCCCAATCCCACACGCGGTTGCCGCGCGTCGGCACTGCGTCGAATTTGTCGTTCAAGCGAATTTCTGCAATGCGGTGGATGTTGCGAAGGCATTCATCCCGCTCGAAATCTGGATGGTTCTGCAAGCGGCGCTCAAAGGTCGTAATGATTTCGCGCTTGGAGAGTCCATCACCGCGCGGCCCGCGCACGGCGAGAATGAAAGGAAAGCGAAACTTGGCGTTGTACGCCGCGTTGAGCGTTTGCAGCTTGGCAAACTCTTCTTCCGTACATTGCGTTAGCCCGGCTTTGCTTTGCTCGCGGGTAGATTCCTGGGTGAGCGATTTAGCTACCATCGCTTTACCCGCCAGCTCAGGATGCGCTCGGATCAGCGCCAGCTTTGCGTCTTGGCTTGCGTGCGCGAGCACCTCCACCAATGCGTGCTTGAGATGCGCCAGCGAGCGAAACGGCCGCTTCTCAAGCGCATGCTCAACAATCCATGGCGAATGTTCGTACAACCCGTCAAGCATTCGCAAGGCTTCTTGCCTGCTTGCTGCGTTCAATTGTTCGATCGTCAAACCCATCATCCTGCCTTAAACGGATGCGCCAACTTCCAATGCCGCGCAATCTCGATGCGCCGGCACACCCACACACGGTCGTGCTGCTCAATATGGTCTAAAAACTGTTGCAGCGCGCGGATACGGCCCGGCCGGCCGAGCAGGCGGCAGTGCATACCCACGCTCATCATCTTGGGCGCTTCATCGCCTTCGGCATAGAGCGCATCGAAGGTGTCGCGCAGATAGATAAAAAAATCCTCCGCCTGCGCAAAACCTTGCGGCAGTGAAAAGCGCATGTCATTCGCATCCAGCGTGTAGGGCACGATTAAGTGCGGCACTACGCTGCCATCTGTCTTTTGCACCTTCA
>JBOFGW010000303.1:0-3491 GCA_051649325.1 Burkholderiaceae bacterium
GTTTTCTACTATCTGCTTTCTCGCTGCATCACCCGCATCCACGCCCCGCACACGTAAAAACAGGTGTGCGCAAATAGACTAGAAAAATCTGCAGCAAGGGAAATCCCTTGCGTGATTCCGCGTGGTTCAATCGTCTACCATGCAGTTCCCTTTTCCTCCTCCACCTTGCCGGAGCTTTTCACCATGATCAAACGCCGTGACTTTATTGTGGGCGGCACCGCCGCTGCTGCCGCCTACACCGCCGGTTCTTTCTTTCCGCTGATTGCGCAGAACGCGCCCAGTTTTGGCGCGCCCAGCGTGGTGCAAGTGGGCTTTCGCAAGCAAAAACTTGGCGACATGGAAATCATTGCGCTGAACGATGGCGTGCTGCGCCGCCCGCTGGCCGCGGAGTTTGTGAAGAACGCGCCGCTTGATCAAGTGCAAGAGCTGCTGAAAAGCCAAAACCTGCCCACGGAATACATTGATATTCCCTTCACCGCATTTGTCATCGTGGCCGGCAACCGCAAAATTTTGATGGACACTGGCTTTGCCGACAACGGCCCGCCCACCACCGGCCGCCTGGTGGCCAACCTAGCCGCCGCGGGCATGAAGCCGGAAGATATCGACACCGTCGTGATCAGCCACTACCACGGTGACCACATCAACGGCATACGCAACAAAGCCGGGCAACTGGTCTTTCCCAAAGCCAAAATCATGGTGCCCACGGTCGAGCATGCGTTCTGGATGGACGATGCGCGCATGAACGCCGCGCCTGATGCCATGAAAGGCGCATTCCAAAACGTGCGCCGCGTATTTGGCGGCCTCTCCGCCGAACAACTGATTCAGTTTGAGCCCGGCAAAGAGATCATGCCCGGCGTAAAAAGCATGGCCGCCTTTGGCCACACGCCCGGCCACACGCTGTTTGTGGCCGAAAGCAAAGGCGAAAAATTTGCCTACGTGGCCGACCTCACCAACATCCCGCAGCTGTTTGCTCGCAGCCCCGATTGGGCAGTGCAGTTTGACATGAACGCCGACGAAGCCCGCGCCATGCGCCGCAAAGTGTTCGACATGATCGTCAGCGAAAAAATGATGGCCGGCGGTTTTCACTTTCCCTTCCCCGCGTTTGGCAAGATCGACAAACTCGGCGGCGGGTATGACTTTAAGCCGGTAGCCTAAAGGCTGCTGCTGCTTCTCGCAACGCGAGAGGCAGAGTGAGTATCCCCTCTCCCGCATCAGCGGGAGAGGGTTAGGGTGAGGGCGCCTTTCGCTTGAAATTAGCGAATCTCTACGCAATACCCATGTACTTTTTCAGCCATCTTTGCTCTGAAAGGCGCATGAATATTGCGTAGTCAGCCACGGAAGTGAACTACAAAGTCCGTTCGGGCTGAGCCCGTCGAAGCCCATTCGCGGATAAAGCCCTTCGACAAGCTCAGGGCGAGCGGGTGTGAAATCGTGTGCGGCTAATCCTTGTACTGCACCGGCGCATCCACCTGCACCTGATTACGCCGCTGCCAAGGCTTGAGCACCTCAAATTCAAACCACTTAGGCAGCGCAGTTGCAACGCGGCTCGTCTTGCCGTGCGCGAGTTTGTGCAGGCCGGCTAGGCTGTATGCGGCGGCTTGAGCATCGTGAAGCAACACTTCTTCATCTGTGAAATTCTTGGGTACAAAATGCGCGGGCAGGCCCAGTACAACGTGCACGTCTTGCGCATGTAGCCACAGCGCATCACCCACCTCAAGCGTGCGCATGCGTTTGCTTTGAAACTCCACGTACACGCCTTCAACACTCGTAAGCGCCGCGCCGCGAATGCGCGCATAGATCAGCGGCACCGCTAGCACCAGCAAAAAACTCAGCACAATCGCAATCACCACCACTGTGCCCAACAAGCCATGCGCATCGCCCATGCTTTGCGGGCTGGCGCGCAGAAACACATAAGCCAGTAAACCTAACAGCACTGCAATACTGGCCAACAACCACCGCAGCCGCACATGCCGCTCCCGCGCGACGAAGCCAGGTTTGTCGGGGTTGGGTTTAAGGATGCTGCGCATAGCTTTCGAGGACGTTCTGGTGCTGCGAACGAAGAGACCGTCATCCCGGCCCTTCGCCAGGCTCAGGACAGGCCGGCCTTTGGCCGGGCCAGGATCCAGTTTCTCTCGCAAGACACAATGTAATTACACGGACATTAGGTCCCGGCCTGCGCCGGGACGACGGCGAGTTGCAATCACACATTCTCCACCTCCCGCTTAGGCAGCATTTGCTTCTCATCCCCACCCGCACCTTGCTTGTAGTGATACCAAGCCTTGTGCGGCGAAAACTTCTGGCAAGACAAACACTGCGTCATCTGCCAATGATGCCCGCAACCGGGGCAAACCCCGCCTGTCCAAAACGTGTTGAAGTCCGTCCCGCACGCTGGCACGCATGCCCACTTATCCAGCGGGCCGGGGCGCCAGGTGCATTGGGGGCAGTAGATTTCAGGGGAGTCGGACATGCTAGAAATTGTAGGTTGGGCGCGCTACGCTTTGCCCAACCTATCATTGCTGAGGAACTCCGAAAGTAAACGCGTAACGTCTGCCGGTCGTTCTAGGCTTGGCAGATGGGCAGCGCCGACCAACTCAATATAGCTGCCATTCAATATCGTCCTTGCAATTTTCTGGCTTCGCTCTCGAATATGTGGAAAATCCAAGTTGCCTTGTATGACCAAAGACGGAACTGTAATTTCGCACAAACGTTGAAATGCTGGTACCGCATCACGATTTGCTCCGGTAGGTAAGGCACAAAGTGCAATCCTGTTCATATTCATAAAGAGCTCGCGAGCTTGACCACCGATGCGTCGCTCCTGGGCTAGTGGGCCATCAAGCCACATGTGGGCCTCAATCGCATTTACTTGACTAAGGTCACCAAGTTCTTCGGCCTCTTTCAGTCTTTTGAGCAACAGCTCGATTTCCAGCGTATGTGCCGGCTCTGGCGCACCCGCTACAGAGGGTGCGATCAGCACCAATGCGCGAATAGTTGACGGGTACGTAAGTACGGCATCGATTGCGACACGCCCGCCTTGCGAGCATCCCACTAAAACTGCGGGCTCGCCGTCTGTTGTGGCGCGAAGGACCTCCATCAAATCCTCAACGGCAGAAAAACTCTCTGCTTCGTAGCTTGTTTTGCCAAAGCCCCGGCGATCATATGCAATTGATTTGTAATTGACGCTAAGGCTATTGAGCTGCGTGCTCCACATGCGCATGTCGCAAACACCGGCATGGAGAAACACAATTGGGTCTCCGTTCCCGGTCACCTCTACTGCCAACATTGCAGCGCCAGATTTAATTTGACGCGTAGTCATAATTTGTGATTTCGAGTGTTACCCAAATTCGAAAGTCCAGCAGCTTGATTCAAACCGGATAACTTCCGAGCACCTTAAAAAACGCCGTCTGCGCCTTCAGCGCCTCCAGCGCCGCGACAACCTTGGCATCTTGCACGTGCCCGTCAATATCCACGTAGAAGTAATACTCCCACTGCCC
>JBOFGW010000304.1:0-2128 GCA_051649325.1 Burkholderiaceae bacterium
CCAACTACATGCCCAACCAGCAAAACGCCACCAGCGAATTCAAAACAGGTGGACGCGCTGCGCTGGAAGTCATCTCTGACGCAGAAATCACCAGCGCCACCCAGTGGTACTTGGCCGCAGACGCCAACCAAATGGACACGGTTGAGTACGCCTATGTCAGCGGTAACGCTGCACCCCGCATCCAGACCTTCGAGTCTGCCGATGTGGACGGCATCACGGTTCGCGCAATCCATGACTTCGCCACCAAGGCTGTGCAGTTTCGCGGCTTGGTTCGCGCAGACGGCGTTTAAAGCCACCACCCCACACAAGGAACGACATGAAGAACTACGTTCAAAGCGGCGACACGATCACCGTGCAAGTCAACCGCGCCGTCGCCTCTGGTGGCGGATTCCAAGTCGGCACAGGCTTGTTTGGCATCGCAGCCACGCCAGCGGCCAACACCGAAAACACCGAACTCAAAGTGTCCGGCGTGTTTGATGTGGCCTGCGTGCCCGCCAACACATTTGCACCCGGCGCGCCTGTGTATTGGGACAACACCGCATTCACCGCCACATCTGTGGTGGCCACCAATTTGAAAATTGGCACCGCCACGGCCACCAAAGTGGCCAGCACCACCACTGTGCGCGTGCGCCTGTTCACGGGCTAAGCGGATAACGCCATGCGCTTCGCACAAACACAGGCCTCGATCAATCGCGCCGTGATCACGCACCTTGCAGATTCGCAAGTGGTGATCTTGGGCGCGAGTGTGAGCGCCGTGTTTGACGAAGCGCACGCTGTTGCCGACCTTCAAAACCCCGGCATGGCAACCACCATGCCCGCGCTCACGGTGCGCTCGCAAGACCTGCCAAGCGGCGCGCTTGTGGGGCAAGTGATCAACGTTTCGGCTAAGCCGTACCGCGTGTACGACGCGCAAGAGGAGGCGGGCCTCAAAACCCTGCTTTTGGAGCACGCAGCATGACGCAAACCGTGTTGCATGCCGCCGCGTCCGCTGTTGAGCAAGTGCTCGCAGCCTCGCCAAGTCTTGCGCAATACGTGGGGCGCGTGCCCGTCCATGTGCTGGATGAGTCGATTGATTCAGCCGTCATGGTCAAGCCGCGCAACGCTAGCTTAAGCCAGCAAGCAATGTCCATGAGTGGCCCGCGCGCCTGGGATTGCGACATCGAAGTCGCTTTCGCGGTGCGCGTCACGGCAGTGCCGCCAGACGCAGCGCTTGACGCGCTTGTTTTCAAAGCGGCAGGCCTGCTTTTGGCCGACTACACGCTGGGGGGGCAAGTTGCCTCCGTGACCGTGCGCGGCTTTGGCGACCTTGAGTCCGAGGGCCTTGGCCAGCGCTTCGCAAGCGCCGTCATGAGCCTGACCGTCAAGACCAATTCACAACCCAACTCCATCGGGCCGTAAGCCCAACTTCCAAAGGATCACACCATGGCCTATAGCTACACCGACGGCATGCGCGTTTTGGCATGCAGCATTTTTGATGCCCCCAAAACCATCACCGCAATCACCAATGCGGTAGATGCGCAGATTTCTGCCGCTGCGCACGGCAACCTTGGCGGCGATGAATTCTTGCTCGAAAGCGCCTGGGGCGATGCAAACAACCGCGTTTTCCGCACCGGCCCAGCTCCCGCAGCAGGCACATTGAACGCGCTGGGCTTGGACACCAGCAACACCACCATGTACAGCCCGGGCGGCGGCGTTCCCGCAACACTCAAGCGTATTGCAACAGCGAACTGGAAAGAAGTTCCGCTGATCAAATCCATCAGCTCCAGCGGCGGCGACCCCAAATTTGCAAGCATCGACTTGCTCGCGTCGCGCCAAGAAATCAAGATTCCAACCGGCTTCACAGCCATTGAAAACACGCTTGATTTGTACTGGGACATGCAGCACCCAAACTACAGCTGGATGATGAACATTAGCCGCAGCACCACGCCCGTAGCGTTCAAAGTGTTTGTGCCCGGCGCGGGCTCCATCTACGGCTACGGCTACATGAGCGTCGGCGAGCAGCCCAACTTCACCAAGGGTGAGGCCAACACAGTTAAAGCCGCGTTCACCTTCCTCGGCCAGCTCTCCAACGTGCCGAACTAAGCAAAAGTTTCGCACGCGGCAGCGCAGTTTCTCCCTGCGCAATGCT
>JBOFGW010000305.1:0-3263 GCA_051649325.1 Burkholderiaceae bacterium
GAGTGGAACGCCAACCCGCTGACAACCTACTTGTATGACGCGACGACTAAGAAGGTATGGATCAAGGCGTCTGCACGCTGGGTGACTGTGAAACCGTAAAGTGACTACGCAGTATCCATGCGGGTTTCAGGCCAAAAATGCCTGAAAAAGTGCGTAAAAACTTGTTTGAACGCAGGGAGCTCGCGCTTGCAAGCACTCGCCGTTCACGCGGCGGCAGGCAGTGCCTGCCGAAACCCCGCGCTCACCATGGATACTGCGTACTCTATATCCAGCCCATTGCCCCAACCGCACCGCCCGCGCCAATCAGCAGCAGCAAATGAATCTTGGTACGCCATACCAAAAGCGCGGCGACAGCGGTGACGATGATGTGCGCGCGCCCCGGCGTTTGCGCACTCAAAATCCAGCCGGTCGCGACGATCAGCGCGAGTGTGATCGGTGCCATGCCAGCCTTGAACGCGGCAATCGCCGGCCAGTCCTCGCGCGCGCGGCCCCAGCGCGTGGCGGCCAGTGCCAGCGTGGTAGAAGGCAGCAGGATGCCCAAGAGCGCCGCGGCGCAGCCTGCCAGCCCCGCCGCCTGATAGCCCATCACCGCTACAAACAGAATGTTCGGGCCGGGGGCGGCCTGCGCAATTGCAATCGATCCGGTGAACTGCGCGTCCGTCAGCCAGCCTTGCTGCATCACCAAGTAGCGGTGCATGTCGGGCGCGGTGGAGATCGCACCGCCAATGGCCAGCAGCGAGAGCGATACAAAGTGTCCGAACATTTGCAGTAGCTCGGTATTGGTAAGCGTGCTTGAGAGCGTCATACCTTCGCTCCGCGCTTGATGACAACCCACGCCCACACGCAGGTTGGAATCCCCAGACCAAGCAGCACCCACGCCAGCGGCCAGCGCAGCAGCGCCACAGCGCCAAAGGTCAGCGCGGCAAGCAGCACGCAAGCGGGTATGCCCAGCACGTTTTTTCGCAGCGCGCCGGCAAGTTTGAACGAGGTGCCGATGATGAGCCCGGCAGAGACCGCGCCCATGCCTTTGAGCGCGCCAACAACAATCGGATTCGCTGCAAACTGCATGTACACGGCGGTGAGCGCGAGCACGATGAGCAGCGGAATCGCCATCATGCCGGCCAGCGCCGCAAACGCGCCGCGAATGCCAAAGAAGCGGTCACCGATCATCAGCGACAGATTGCAAATGTTCGGGCCGGGCAAAATCTGCGCGACCGACAGAATTTCCACAAACTGCACTCGCGTGAGCCAGCGTTTGTTGTCGCACAGCACGCGCTGCGCCACCGCGAGCACGCCGCCAAAGCCTTGCAGCGCCAGCTGGGTGAAGGTGATGAATAAATCAGTCTTGGAGGTTGGCGCGGTGATGACAGGTGTGTCTTGGTTGTCCATCAGCAGATGCTAGCGAAAAACCCTAAGATGACCGCATTCAGACAGTTTTGACAATAACTTCTACCGGAGAACCGCATGTCCCTTTCCATGTACAGCGCCAGCGCGCCCGTGTTTATGCATAGCTTGAAGGTGCTGGATACCTTGCTCACCAAGACCGAGGCGCACGCGGCGGCCAAAAAGATCGACCCCGCAGTGTTTGCCGGCCTGCGGCTGTACCCCGACATGCTGCCGTTCAATGTGCAAGTGTTCATCGCCTGCGCGTTTGCCCGCAACTCGATGCTGAACCTGTCTGGCCAAACACTGCCGCAGGGCGAAACGCCGCCCGCGGATTTTGCCGCCATGCACGCAGTGATTGCCGAGCGCATCAAGTTTCTGGAAAGCGTCAGGCCGGCGATGATTGACGGTACGGAAGAAAAAGAAGTCACCTTCAAAGTGGCCGGCAACCCCAAAACCTTGAAGGGCGAGACCTACTTAAAGCACTGGGTCATCCCCAACTTCTTCTTTCACGTGACTACGGCCTATGACATCCTGCGTCACAATGGCGTGGAAATCGGCAAGGCGGACTTTTTGGGTAACGTTCAGTAAAGTTTTGCGGACAAGCCCTAGGCTAAACCCGCTTGAAAGTTGCAAGTTTGGCCATATAGTTGCGGGTAACGGAAGGAACCTTATCTCCTATGAAACGTATATTTCTCTTTGTATTGACCAACTTTGCCGTAATGGCGGTGATCTTGGTGGTGTCGCGCCTGCTCGGCGTAGACCGCTTTTTGACCGCCAACGGCTTGAATCTGGGCGCGCTGGCAGCGTTTTCGCTGATCGCGGGCTTTGCTGGCGCGATTATTTCGCTCTTGATGAGCAAGCCAATGGCCAAGTGGTCCACCGGCGCGCGCGTCATCAACCAGCCCGCCAATGCGGACGAAGCCTGGATCGTCGAAACCGTGCGCAAGTTTGCCGAAAAATCCAACATCGGCATGCCTGAGGTCGCTATCTACGACGGCGAGCCGAATGCCTTTGCCACCGGCGCGTTTAAAAACTCCGCACTCGTGGCTGTGTCCACCGGCCTGTTGCAGAGCATGAACAAACGCGAGGTCGAGGCCGTGATCGCGCACGAAGTCGCGCACGTCGCCAACGGCGATATGGTGACGATGGCGTTGATCCAGGGCGTCATGAACACGTTTGTGGTGTTTATCAGCCGCGTGGTGGGTTATTTTGTCGACAAGGTCGTGCTGCGCAGCCAAAGCGACGGCCCGGGCGTGGGCTACTACATCACCACCGTGATCATGGATATCGTGCTGGGCGTAGTCGCCGCCATCATCGTCGCCTGGTTCAGCCGCCAGCGCGAGTTCCGTGCGGATGCTGGTGCAGCATCGTTGATGGGTGAGAGCCAGTCCATGCAAGCCGCACTTGCGAGGTTGGGCGGCCTTGAACCCGGCGAGTTGCCGCAGACCGTGAAGACCATGGGTATTGGCAGCAAGCGCGGCGCCATGGCCCTGTTCTCCAGCCATCCGCCGATTGAAGAGCGCATCAAAGCGCTGCAGCAACGCACTGCGTAATAGCTGTAGAGCTGTATGCAAAAAAGCCCGCTTCTGGCGGGCTTTTTTATGCGGATTTAGAAGTGAGTACGCAATATCCATGCGCCTTTTGAGGCAAAAGTGCCTTAAAATGCGCATGGATATTGCGTAGAAGCATTTGAATTCTGGTAGAAAACCTATTTCTTTGTTCACAGCGCGGCGCTCGCACGTTGAACTGCCCTCTCAGCCGCCAAAGTTGGACAGCGCTGCGGCGGGTTTCGGCCAAAAGCTGTTTGAGCGCAGCGAGTTCTTTTGGCCGCGCCGCAGCGATGTTCAACTTTGGGAACCCGAAGGGCGGCTTAGCGG
>JBOFGW010000306.1:0-20284 GCA_051649325.1 Burkholderiaceae bacterium
CAGAATCGTGCGCACGCGCGCGACCAGCTCGCGCGGCGAAAACGGCTTGGCTACAGAATCGTCCGCGCCCAGTTCAAGGCCGACCACACGGTCAATCTCATCACTGCGCGCGGTGAGAAATAAAATCGGTACATCCAGCTTGGCACGGATGCGCTTAAACACTTCAAAGCCGCTCACGTCAGGCAAGCCGACATCCAGAATGATCAGCGCCGGCGCGTTGGCCGTCACGCTTGCCACGCCTTCTTCGCCAGTAGCGCACCAGATCGGCTCAAAGCCATCGGTTGCCAGTGCGTACTTGAGCGTATCGGCAATGCCGGGTTCGTCTTCAACGATCAAAATTTTCGGTTTGCTCATGCAGGCTGAATGCTGACCGCGCAGTATTTGAATTCCGGGATTTTGCCAAATGGATCCAGCGCGGGATTGGTCAGCACATTGGCAGCTGCTTCGTGATAGCAAAACGGAATAAACACGCTGCCGGGCTGCACACCGTCGTCAGCACGCACGGCCAGCGTAATTGCGCCGCGGCGCGAGGCGACCTGAGCTGTGTGTTTGATTCTCAGCCGCGCGATGTCTTGCGGATGCATGCTTGCTGTGGGCGTGCTTTCAATCGCATCCAGCACGTGCGCGCGCCGCGTCATCGCGCCAGTGTGCCAATGCTCGAGTTGCCGGCCGGTGATCAGCACCATGGGGTATTGCACGTTAGGCTGTTCATCGGCAGAAATCAGTTGCGCAGGCACGAACTTGCCGCGGCCATCGGATGTGGGAAAGCGCTGCATGAACTCTACGCTCGCGCCCGGATCATGCACGTCTTTATTGGGATAGGTCAGGCTGTGTTCGCGCGCAAGCCGCTCCCAGGTAATGCCGGTGATGCTGGGCATGGCCTGCCGCATCTCTTCATAGACCTGCGCCACACCACTGTCTTCGCCCCGATAGTTCCAGTGCAAACCCAGGCGCAGTGCCATTTGCTGGATGATCCACAAATCCTGCCGCGCATCACCGGGGCAATCCAGCGCGCGCTGGCCCAGTTGCACCATGCGGTCGGTGTTGGTGACCGTACCGGTTTTCTCCGGCCAGGCGCTGGCAGGTAGAACCACATCAGCAAAGCCTGCGGTTTCAGTCAAAAAAATGTCTTGCACCACCAGCCAGTCGAGCGCGGCCAGCGCTTGCCGTGCGTGGTTCAAGTCCGGGTCGCTCATCGCTGGGTTTTCGCCCATGATGTACATGCCTTTGATCTCACCGCGCTGCGCGGCGTGCATCACTTCCACAACGGTCAAGCCGGGCGTTTGATCCAGCTGCGTGTTCCAGAGTTTTTCAAAGAACTGATGGCCTGCCGAATCCGTCGTGCGCCGGTAATCAGGCAACATCATCGGGATCAACCCGGCATCGCTTGCCCCTTGCACATTGTTTTGGCCGCGCAGCGGATGCAGCCCGGTGCCGCGCCGGCCAATTTGACCGGTCGCAAGCGCGAGCGCAATCAGGCAGCGCGCATTGTCGGTGCCATGCACATGCTGGCTGATACCCATGCCCCAGAGAATCATGCTGGCTTTTGCGCTTGCGTAAGTGCGCGCGATCTCGCGCAGCGTGGCCGCATCAATGCCGCACACGGGAGCCATCTTCTCCGGGCTGAACGCCTGCACGCTTTGCGCTAGCTCTGCGTAGCCGCTGGTGCGGTCTGCGATAAAGCGCTGATCAGTGAGGCCGTCATTCACAATTACGTGCAGCAACGCGTTGAGCAGCGCCACATCGGTATCCGGCTTGAACTGCACGTGCTTCCACGCGTGACGCGACAAATCGGTCTTGCGCGGATCGGCAATGATGAGTTTGGCGCCGCGCTTGACCGCGTTCTTGATGAAGGTTGCGGCCACCGGGTGGTTGCTGGTGGGGTTCGCGCCGATCAACAAAATCACTTCGGCAAACTGCACGTCACTGACTTGGTTGCTCACCGCGGCGGAGCCAACGCCTTCAAGCAGTGCGGCGACTGATGAGGCATGGCACAGCCGCGTGCAGTGATCCACGTTATTGGAGCCAAAGCCAGTGCGCACCAGCTTCTGAAACAAATACGCTTCTTCGTTGCTGCCCTTGGCCGAGCCAAAACCGGCCAGTGCGCGCTTGCCGTGCGTATCACGGATGTGTTTGAGTTTGCCGGCCGCCAGATCAAGCGCTTCTTCCCAGCTCGCCTCGCGAAACACGTCCTGCCAGCGCGATGGATCAAGCAGCGCGGCTGTTTTTGCTGCGCCGGCCTTGCGAATCAGCGGCTTAGTCAAGCGCTGCGGATGCGCCGCGTAGTCGAATCCAAACCGGCCTTTAACGCACAAGCGGCCGTGATTGGCCGGGCCGTCCTTGCCTTCAACGTAGACGATGCGGTTGTCTTTGACCGCGTAAGTCAACTGGCAGCCGACGCCGCAGAAGGGGCAGACAGAATCGACCTGCTTGTCCACCGGTTGCATCCACGCACTCGTACTGCGCGCATCGGTCAGCTGCTTGGGCGCGAGCGCACCTGTGGGGCAGGCCTGCACGCATTCACCGCAGCCCACGCAGGTGGACTCGCCCATCGCATCATCCATGTCAAACACGACTGTGGCGTGCGCGCCGCGCAGCGCCATGCCCAGCACATCGTTGACTTGCTCATCGCGGCACGCACGGATGCAGCGGGTGCATTGAATGCAGGCATCCAAGTTCACCAGCATGGCGGGATGCGATGCATCTGCGTTGGGCTGCTGCCTTGCAATAGCTTTGAGCGCAGGGCGCGCTTGCACGGCAAGGCGCGCGGCCCATGCATCCAGCTCGCTGCTCGTCGTATGGCGCTCTTGTGGCATATCTGCCAGCAGCAGCTCCAGCACCATGCGCTGCGATTTTTCTGCACGCGCGCTGTTGGTCTGCACCTGCATACCGGCGGCCGGCGCGCGGCAGCAACTGGGCGCGAGCACGCGCTCGCCTTTGATCTCCACCACGCAGGCGCGGCAGTTACCGTCTGGCGCCAAGCCATCCTTGTAGCAAAGATGCGGCACATCAACGCCGTTTCTTTGCGCGCACTGCAAAATCGTTTCGCCTTCCAGCGCGGTTGCGGGCTTGCCGTTGAGCGTGAACGCTACGGTTGCGACTTGATCCGGCTGAGCGCGTGCATTCATGCGGCCGCCTTCGCCTGATTCAGCTCATGTGCAAAATATTTGGCTACGCAGCGCACGGCGTTAGGCGCGGCCTGCCCCAGACTGCAAATCGAAGCGTCTTCCATCACCTCGCATAGATCGTTAAGCGTAGCCATGTCCCACGCCGGCTGCGCCATGAGTTTGGCAGCCTTGTCCGTGCCGACGCGGCAAGGCGTGCATTGGCCGCAGGACTCATGCGCAAAGAACTGCATCACGTTGCGCGCGGCGTCGGTTGCGCGGTCCTGCTTTGACAGCACGATGATTGCTGCGGAGCCGATAAAACATCCGTACTCGGCCAGCGTATCGAAGTCCAGCGGCACATCCGCAAGCGATGCAGGCAGTATGCCGCCGGACGCGCCGCCGGGCAGATAGGCATAGAGCGCATGCCCCGGCAACATGCCGCCGCAATATTCATCGATTAATTCACGCACGCTGATGCCGGCCGGTGCCAAGTACACGCCGGGATGCTTCACGCGCCCGCTCACACTAAAGCTGCGCAAGCCGGTGCGGCCACGCCTGCCAAAGGAAGTGAACCAGCTTGCGCCGCGCTGCAGAATATCGCGCACCCAGTACAGCGTTTCAAAGTTGTGGGCAAGCGTCGGGTAGCCGAACAGGCCCACTTGCGCCACATACGGTGGGCGCAGCCGCGGCAGGCCGCGCTTGCCTTCGATCGATTCAATCATCGCGGATTCTTCGCCGCAAATGTACGCGCCCGCACCGCGCCGCAGCTCGATGTGCGGCAACGCGCAGGGCGGACTCGCTTTGAGCGCTGCCAGCTCGCGTTCCAGCATGGCGCGGGCCGCGTGATATTCATCGCGCAGATAGATGTACACACTGCCGGCCTGCACCGCCCAGGCCGCGATCAACATGCCTTCTAAAAAGCGGTGCGGGTCACGCTCCAGATACATGCGGTCTTTGAAGGTGCCGGGCTCGCCTTCGTCGATATTGATGGCCATCACCTTCGGCATCGGCTGCGCACGCACGATCTGCCATTTGCGGCCCGCAGGAAATCCCGCGCCGCCCAGGCCGCGCAGCGCGCTCGCCTGCAACTGTTCAATGATTGCTTCAGGCGAATGCTTGCCCGCCAGGCACTGCGCGGCCAGCGCATAGCCGCCGCCGCGCCGATACGTCGCGTAGTCCGTAAGTGTTGGCGTGCCTTCTTGCGCAGCACGTGCCGCAGCCTCTGACTGCATAAAGCGCAGCGGATCAAACGCTGCACCGGTCGCACTCGCTTGTGGCGAGTGCTGACCTTGCTTGAAGCATGCTTGCACATCTTCAACATTCGCCCGCAGCATCGGGGTTTGATGCACCACAGCCACCGGTGCCTGCGCACAGCGGCCAAGGCACGGCGCGGCAATCACGCGAACATCGCTACCTAAATCGTGCTGCAGCTTTTTGAGTAGCGCGTCGCTCCCCGCAAGCGCGCAGGAAAGCGAATCACATACCCGCACGGTGACGCGAGGCGGCGCGGCCTCGCCTTCTTTCACCACATCAAAGTGGTGATAGAACGTGGCCACTTCATACACTTCAACCTGCGAAAGCTTCAGTACCTGCGCCAGCGCCGCCAGATGCGCGGCGGAAAGATGGCCGTACGCATCTTGAATGCGATGCAGATATTCGATTAGCAGATCCTTGCGGCGCGGCGCATCACCCAGCAACGCCTCAATTTCTGCCAGCGCGTGCGGATCGACTTGGCGGCCCTTGGGCGTGCGGCGGAAAGTGAGCGGTTTGATCTCCATACAGACCGCAGATTAGCAATTTTGCTGCGGCACGCTCAACTATTTTTAGATTGTCTACGCAATATCCATGCGCCTTTTCAAGCAATTTTGCTTCAAAACCCGCATGGATATTGCGTGGACGAATACTGAACAAGCTTCACTGACCCATAAAAATCGCCGGGGATGATCCCGGCGTTTTTGTGGCAACACTCAGGCTTAGCCTTTGTAGTCCACATAAGTATTGCGATTTTCGGCCGGCGCATACAGCGTTTGCGTAGCGATGAGCTGACCGTTTTCCACTTTCACGCGGTCGCCCACGCGCCATGCGCTTGCGCTGGCGAGGCTCACGGTGCGGCGCTCGCCGTTGTCCATCCGCACGGTCACGTTATAGCTGGTCGTGGCGCGCGCATTCTTTTCCACGTGGTTGCCCAGTACACCGCCGCCGACTGCGCCAATCACGGTCATGGCTTTCTTGCCGCTGCCGCCGCCCACTTGGTTGCCGAGCACACCACCCAGCACGCCGCCGGCTACTGCGCCCAGGCCGGTGCCTTGACCAGGCGTTTTGATCTCGCGCACGCTTTCAACCACGCCCACGTTTTGCGCCACTACTGGCATCTGCCGCGGTTGAGCCTCAGCCACCGCTGCGGGACGTGACACGGGACGTTGCTGTGCGGGTGCCTTGGCGACTGGCGCGGGTTTAGCCGCGGGCGGCGCATTGGGCTCGGTCACGCCCAGCGTTTGCGGTGCGACCGCGCTCGTAAGTGGCGTCACCTCAGTTTGTGCCGTGCTTGGCTTAAGCAGGCCGGTCATGGCAGCCACACCGGTGATGGACAGTGCAATCACGCACATGGCGGCCAGCGCCATCAAAGGATGCAGACGCGGTTTGCTCGATACAGTCACGGGTAAAGATTCTTGCGGGGACATATTCGCCTCCTGATTCGTTGATTGCGTGGAGTTTTTGATCCACGTACTCATTGAACGGGGCGGCGCGCGCCAAGGCTATGCAGAAAGTGTGACTGGTGTAACGGGATGTTAAGGTGGCTGTTGCAAAGGGCGCATTTACAACAGATTGAATGAGGCTTCAGGCGTCTGCCAGCCCCACCCAGCGCTCAGAGAGCATCGGCACCCGCTCAAAGAACTTGGACAGAATCAAGTTCACATCGCCGCCTGCTTCCACCGGCGCGTTGTGGCCTGCGTGATGAATATGCACCACATCGGCACCGCGCACAATGGCGGCGATGCGCTCGCCTTTGGAGGGCAAAGTCATTTTGTCTTCATCACCGCAGATCACCATCGTGGGGCAGCTCACGTAGCGCAGTTCATCTTCAATCGAGCGGCGCTTCAAGTACGCCTCCAGACTGCGAAAGGCGCTGCGCATCTTGATGCGGCGCATACGCGCACGCCAAAACTTGCGCACCCGCACCACTTCTGCGTCCTTGCTGGTCATGAAGGGTTTGCAGAACAAGAGCTGCATGAACTTACCGGCATACAGCCACATGCCCCACCAGCGCGCTTCTTTCACGAGCTTTGTATATTGCGGCAGGTTTTCGCGCGGCTCAATCTCTGCACTGGTATTGATCAGCGTGAGTGAACGCAAGCATTCAGGGTAACGCGCCGCCAGCCGCAGCCCTACCGCGCCGCCCATACAGTGGCCAACAAAGTGGCAGGGCCGCGCACCGAGCAGATTGATCAGCTCGCGCGCGTCTTCAGCCAACGCGTCCATGTCGAGGCCCTTCTTGGGCTTATCGGATTGGCCGGTGCCGCGATGGTCGTACACGATGACGCGGAACTGTTGCTTGAGATGCAAAATCTGCGCGCGGAACATCTCACTGTCCCACAAAACGCCGGGCGCAAAGACGACGGCCTCGTTGCCGGAGCCGTGTTCTTCATAGTAGAGATTGTTACCGTTGACCTTAATGTGCGCCATGACTATGGTGTTTACGGACGCGCTATGTGTTTTTTTGTGCTGCCGTGTTGATAGCGTATCAAATTCGGCAACACTTCGATACAAAGAAGGGAGCAAGCCGTCATGACCAAGCGCCTTTTGTTGTCAATCAGCCTACTTGCACTGGCAAGCGGCTGCGCTTTAACCCAAGTGCAGCCACAGTTGCAATCAGGTGCCAGCAGTGAGCGTAGCGATCTTGCCTACATGGCCGCGGTAGAACGCGCGGCCCGGTCGGCAAACGTACAGGTGGTGTGGATCAACCCGCCGCCACCGCGCCGGACGCGGTAGACGCGATCGCGTGCTGGATCGCGGCCTGCGCAAGAGTCGGCAGTAGTTGCGCAGGCAAATCGTGACCCATGCCTTCAATCGGCAGGAAGCGCGCGCCGGGAATTTTTGCGGCAATGTCTTTGCTGCACGCGATCGGCACGAGCGGATCGGCTTGGCCGTGAATCACCAAGGTCGGCACGGCAATTTGCTTCAGCGCAGAAGAGCGGTCGCCACTGGCGGCGATCGCCACCATTTGCCGCGCCGTGCCCGCGGGCTGATAGCTGCGCTGCACACTGGCCTGCACGCGCAGCCGCAATTGATCGAGGTCAGGCGGATAGGCGGGGCTGCCAATCACCTGAAAGGTCTTCACCAGATGATCGACGAGTGCCTCACGCCCGCTCGCCGGGCGCTTGAGCAACATGCGCAGCACCTCGCGCCGCGGCCCGGGCAGATGCCGCGCACCGGATGAAGACATGATGCAAGTGAAGCTGCGCACCCGCTGCGGATACTGCGCCGCCAACAGCTGGCCCACCATGCCACCCATCGATGCGCCCACCACGTGTGCGCGCTCAATCGACAGCGCATCCAGCAAGGCTATGCAATCGCGCGCCATATCGTCCAGCAAATAAGCAGACCGCAGCGGCAAGCCCAGCCGATGTTTAAGCGCGGCCCACGCCAGATTGGGCGTGCCTGCTTCAGAAAAGATGGTGGACAGGCCACTGTCCCGATTGTCCAGGCGCACAACACGATAACCTGCATCGAGCAGCAACCGGACAAACTGCGGCGGCCAGGCCGTGAGCTGCATGCCCAGGCCCATGATGAGCAGCATCACCGGTGCGTCCGGCGGCCCCTCATCTTCATAGCAAATCGAAATGCCGTTGGCGGAGACTATTGGCAATCAGCGGCCCGGCGTTGGATAAAACAAGCCACGCATACCCTCGCGATGAAACGGTGCCCACTGCCCCACCGGCTGCGCAAGACGGTCCGCCACGGCATAGAGCGCCAGCGGATTCATGCCCATGCCCACGTGGCTGGCGGTGATCTCAATGTTCTCGGTATGCGGATTGATCTCGCACGGCGCCTGAATGCTGGCGCGCCATGCCACCACGCCGTCGGTCTTGCTGTAGATCGAAGTAGTAGGCACCGGCGGCGCTTGCCGCAGCAACAGTTGCAAGCCGGGGTCTTTATCGGCCTCATGGCCGCTGACAAACTCGTACAGGCGCCAGGCGTTGGTGGCGCGGGGCGGGCCGGCGAAGGGTGTACCCATCGTGATCACACTGCGCACCACAGTAGGCGCGAGTTTTGCGAGTTCGCGCGCGTACACGCCGCCCAAGCTCCAGCCCACCAGGCTCACCGGTTGGCGATAGTTTTCATACAGTGCGTGAATCCGGTCCAGGCTGCGGTCAAGCACACCGCGTTTGGGGCCGAAGTTAAAGCCCTGCTCCCAGCCGTGCGGAGCAAAGCCCTGGCGCTTCAAAAAGCGGCGCAGAAAAACCGTGGAAAGGTCGTTGGCCGACAAACCAGGAAACACCAAGACAGGGTGCCCGTCGCCTCTTGCCGCGCTGCGCAGCAGCGGAAAGCTCGCCAGTGATGCGCCATATTCCCACGGCGCTCTGGATTCCAGTGCCATCAGCCAAGGGCCGGGGGCTTTGATGCGGGCGGTAGCTAGAACAGTGTCCTCACTCATACGGTCCTTCGAGACTCCCTCCTCAAGGAAAACGTTGTGCGGTTCTTATTGGTTCACAACGCGTCTCAAAAGCAATTTTGTTGATTATGTTCTGATTTCAACCGTTTTGCGCGCTCGCTTGATTGGTGCCTTTCCACTAGTTTGCTTCTTGGTTGCTTTGCGCGGCGCACCATTTTCTGTTCTAGACGTTGCGGCGCGCTTACGTGGAGCGGGTTTAGCAGCAGTTGATTGCTTTTGCGCTGCAGCAGCGACAGCACGCATTTTGGCCGCGAGCAACTGTTGCAGTTCGTCAAATGCAGCCCGCACATGCTTTGCCAAGTCACGCACATCGGGCATGGCGCGGCGGCAAGCGATAAAACCAAAGTCCATTTTGCCGTCGTAACTCTGCACGGTGATGTTCAGTGCAACACCGTGCACAACGATGGAAAGCGGATAAAAACTCAGAATCCGCGCGCCACCCATATACAGCGGCACCGGCGCGCCGGGCACATTGCTGATCACCACATTGGCGAGCGGCGTAAAGCTATTGGCAATCCGCGAGCGGCCGTAGAGCGATGCAACGCCGGACATCAACCACGGCACGCCCAGTGATGGAAAGTCCGTGGGAATCACGCTCTTAAAGTTACCGGTCATTGCTTTGGCGCTGGCCATCGATTCTTTGATGGCCAGCAAACGCTTCACTGGGTCAGCAATGTGGGTCGCCAAACTGGCCAGCATCATTGACGCTTGATTATTGGTGGATGTATCGCCCTTCTCACGCAAGCTCACCGGCACCGCAGCCACCAGCGGTTTTTTCGGCAGCGCGTCGCGTTCTTGCAGGTACGCACGCAGCGCGCCGGCACACAGCGCCATCACCGCATCGTTGAGCGTGCCATCCACCGCCTTGCCAATCGCTTTGACTTCCGCCAGCGGCAAACTCAGCGTGGCAAACGCGCGCTGATTGGTCACTGCCACATTCAGCGGTGTGCGCGGCCCCATCAGCAGGCCGCGCGGAATCAGGCTTGCGCGCTGGCCATCTTCACCACGCTTGGGCACCGCCGCTGACAGAACGGCTTTGGCCACAGCCGGCGTGTTCTTGGCCATGCTTTTGATCTGGCCAAACAGATTGGCGATGCTGCTTTTTACCAGCTCATCCACCGCGGGTTGATACGGCTCATCGTGGTGCGATGCATGCGGCTTGTCTATCTTGCGGCCCTCGGGCGTGAGATCGAGAATCGCGTTACCCAGCGCCACGGCGCCCTGCCCATCCAGCGCGGCATGATGCAGCTTGGTGTAAAAGCCCACGCGGCCGTCACGCAGGCCTTCAATCACATAAAACTCCCACAGCGGCCGGCTGCGATCCAGCAAGCTGGAATGCAAACGGCCCGCATAGGTTTCCAGTTGCTCGAGCGTGCCGGGTTTGGGCAGCACAATGCGGCGGATGTGATAGTCAATATCAATATCGCCATCGTGAATCCACGCCGGATTCGCAAGATCAAACGGCATCAGCGCCAGCTTGCGCGTAAACATCGGCGCCAGATGCATGCGGCTTTGGATGTGGTGCTTCACCGCGTCGTAGACCTCGCCTTTCACATGCGAAACATCCAGCAAGTGCAGCGCGCCCACATGCATCGGCGTTTCCGGCGTTTCCAAATGCAAGAACGCCGCGTCCAGCCCGCTCAAGTGCTTCATGACTGTCTCCTGATTCTTTTTCCTGATTCTTTTGCGAGAGTCTGCACCTGCGGCGTTGATTCAGCAAGCGCAAGACCATACGCAATATCCATGAGCATTTCCAAGCATTTTTGCCTCAAAACCCGCATGGATATTGCGTGCTGCCTCTAAAAACTGGCTGTACGGTGTCACAAACACTTCATACATACGTCACGCGCGCTTGACCAAACTGTCACGCGCAAGTCCTACGGTAGCGATCCCACTGCACTGAAAGGAGAACGCCATGTCCCGCCAAACCTTGATCACTCCGCCGCGTTCAATGGAGCCAGCGCGCCGCAGATTCATGCGCCAGTCGGCCTCTTTCCTCGGGCTTGCTGCGATGGGCGCGCCGGCGATTGTCGCGGCGCAAAGCACGCGGCCTAATTTGCCCTATGGGCTGCAATTGGGCGACCCAACGCTTGCGATCACGGGCCGGCGCGGATTCGGCAACTTTGACATGCCTGATCTGGACGAGCTAGTCCGTGGCGGCCACGGCGGATTCTCCGGCCTGGAAGCACGCACGATTCTCTGGGCGCGCAGCGACAAGCCCGCGCGCATGGTGGTGGAGTGGGACACGAGCGATCGCTTTACGAGCCCGCGCAAAATCACCGGCCCCTACGCGCTGGAAGATACCGATTTCACCGCCCGCGTTGACCTTACACAGTTGCCGCTTGGCCAAACGATTTTTGCGCGCGCCGCGATGGAAGATTTGAGTACCGGCCGCACGCGCAGCGAGTGGTTGACCGCGCAGTTCCGCACGCGCACGTTTGACCCGCGGCGCGGCCCCAAGTTTGTGTGGGGCGGCGATACGGCCGGGCAAAACTACGGCATCAACCCGGATATTGGCGGCATGCGGATTTACGAACTCATGCGTGCGCGTGATCCGGATTTTTTCATCCACTGCGGTGACACCATCTACGCCGACGGCCCGATGACCGCCGAACGCGCCGTGGAAGGCGGCAAGATTTGGAAGAACCTGATTGCTGAAGGTGTAGAAAAAGTGGCCGAGTCACTCGACGAATTCCGCGGCCGTTACCGCTACAACCTGCGCGATACCAACGTGCAGAAATTCAGCCTACACGTGCCGCAGCTCTGGCAATGGGATGATCACGAAGTCACCAACAATTGGAGCGAAAGCAAAGATTTATCCGCTGATGCACGCTACACCGAAAAACGCGTGCCCTTCTTGATCGGCCGCGCCACCCGCGCCTTTTTGGACTACGCGCCGCTGCGCCCCAACGGCGCAGACGAAAGCGAGCGCGTGTACCGCAAACTCAGCTACAGCCCGCTGCTGGACGTATTCATGATCGACATGCGCAGCTACCGCGGCCCAAACGGCACCAATGATCAAGTGACCGAATCCGCAGAGACCGCGTTCCTGGGCAACGCACAGTTGGAATGGCTGATCCGCGGCCTCAACGCATCGCGCGCGACATGGAAAGTTATTTCTGCCGACATGCCGCTGGGCCTGGTGGTGGGCGACGGCAAAGACGCCGCCGGCCGCGACCGGTTTGAAAACAGCAGCAACGGCAACGGCCCCGCGCGCGGCCGCGAGCTTGAAATTGCCCGCCTGCTCACCGCCATCAAACGCGAGCGCGTCAAGAACGTGGTGTGGATCACGGCAGACGTGCACTACTGCGCCGCGCATTACTACGACCCGGCCAAAGCCCAGTACAGCGACTTCAACCCCTTCTGGGAATTTGTCGCCGGCCCACTGAACGCCGGCAGCTTCGGCCCCAACACACTTGACGACACCTTCGGCCCGCAAGTCGTCTTTCAAAAAGCCCCGCCCGCGCCCAACACATCACCACTCGCAGGCCTACAGTTTTTTGGCGAAATCAAGATTGAGCCGCGCAGCAGGCAGCTCAATGTCGCGTTTGTTGATCTGAACGGTGCAACGCTTTTTGAAAAGACGCTGGAGCCGCAGCGGGGGTAAAACTTACAGGTGTTAATGTGCTTTACGCTTTATTCATGCGATTTTTCAGGCATTTTTTCTTGGAAAGACGCATGGATATTGCGTAGAGGTACTTAAATCTTCCAAAACTAATCAGAAGTTAATAGCGCGGTGCCCGCACGTTGAATAGCCCTCTACAGCGCCGCTTTTGTACTTTGCTTTGCGGGGTTTCGGGCAAAAGCTGTTTGAGCGCAGCGAGTTCTTTTGCCCGCCGCAAAGCAAAGTGCAAAAGTGGGTAGCCCGAAGGGCCGCTGTAGTGGGCGCGCCTTTCTTTGCTTACTTTCTTTGGCAAGACAAAGAAAGTAAGTTGCCGCCGGGCAACCCCCGGCAGGTCTATGAACCGTCCAACCCTTCGACAGGCTCAGGGCGAACGGTGGATACGCATCAGCGCGCGAGCTACCCTCACCCTAACCCTCTCCCGCTCGCTGATGCGGCGGGAGAGGGGACCGGTTGGATGTGCTGTCGCGCAGGGAGCGAGCGTCGCTACGCAAACACCGCCAACACCCCAGTAAACCCATAAAGCTTATCCCGCGCAATCTCCCCATTGGCCGCAAACCCTGCAAGCGGAATTTCGCCCAAATGATGCGCGATTGTTTTCAGCTCGACACCCGGCTCGCCAAACAGTTGCGCGCCGCGGCCCAGGCAGCTTACGTAGACCGCGCCGCGTGGTGTAACGCCGTCTTCTTCCAGACTTTCGCGCAGTTCAGTGACGATGCGGATCAGGTCTGCGCGCGCGGCATCGGCATCGCGTTTGCAAAACGCCAGCTGCGCGCCTTCGTCTACACGGCCGGCCACGGCGAGCGAGCCTTTGCCGGGATCGATACCAACCACGCCGCGCACGATGTAGTCAGAAAAGCGCGCGGTGCGGTCTGAGGCTGCGCCGCTGGCGATGCCGGCGAACAGGCCGCCTTTGAGTTTGGTGCGCAGCAGCTCGCCTGTAGGCAAGCGGTCTAGCGGCAAGCGCAGATCGGCGCGCAGCGCGTCAAAGGCGGGCTTGCCATCGAGTTCAAGCAGCCAGTTGCCGTCGCAGCGCGTCACGATGCGTGACGGGCCAATCGGGTGGCAGCCTTGCGTGACGCGCACGCGTACATCCACATTACTCGCAAACATCACGCCGGACAGGCCACCGGTGAGTGTTTGATTGGCAAACTGCGGCGAGTCCTGCCGGCTGCTCATCAGGCCGCCGAACAAATAGCCGGTGTGGGTGCGCTGCGAAAGATCGCTGATCAAGCCTTCAATTTCCGGCGTGTGCGGGTCGGCATGCACCAGCGCCGTGTGCGCGAGCAGCGCGCCGTCTTCACTGCGGGCAGTCAGCTGTGGCGATCTCGCGATGCCGTTAAACACCTGCGCTCCGCCCACCGGTAAATCCAGCAGCAGTAGCGAGATGGCGGGTTCATCTAGATACTCTACGCCGCCCGCAAACACGCCGATGCCGGTGCCGCCGGCCCAGTGCGGCACACCGGTTTTGAGTTTGAGGGTGGTGAGAATTTCGCTGGCGTAGGGCGCAAAGGCGTCGGCGATGTACATCAAGCCCAGCGTGCTTTTGGCGCTGTAGCCGGATTGCTTGCTCTGCCCATCGATCTGCGAAAGCGACTGCGCCAGCGCGACGCGCCAATCAGGGTGCGCGGCGTGGCCGTGGCGAAACAGGGGCGATGAAACTGCAGTCATGCATGGATATTAAACCTTTGGTATGACGCGCAACGCGGCCTATAAAAAGAGTGTTGTCATTCCGAGCAAAGCGAGGAATCTCGTCTTGCGTGGGATGAGATTCCTCGCTTTGCTCGGAATGACGGTATTTTTTTGTTGGACGCTCAGGTTTTACGCGTGCTGCGCTTGGCCGGCGCCTTTTTCGCAGATTTTTTGACTGCGCTGCGCGGCGCTGTCGCTTTGACCGCGCGCTTAACACCGGCCTTGGCCGCGCTGCCCATCATCTCCGCCACCGGGCCGCTCATCATCGCCCACCAATTGGAAGGCGACATCAGCTTGCCGGCGTTTTCCATCGCCACTTTAGGCAGCTCTTTGAGCGAGCCGCTTTCGCCGTGTTCGTCTTTGCCGATGCCCAGGCGCGAGAGCTGCGTGATGGTGCCGCGCTGCACTTCAAGCGCTTGCACGGTGGCCTTGAGCATGTTCAGGTTCAGGTCAAGCCATTTTTCTACCGCGCGCAAATCGGCAATGCGCTTGTCGATCTCTTTTACATCCAGCGTGGGCGTGATGAATTTGGACAGCGAATCCGCCAACGGCCCCGCCGCGCCGGCCGGCAAATCCACATTGCTCCACACCTGTTTGACAAAATCCAGCCCCGTCGCCATGCCCGCAAACGGCAGCCCGGCCATGCCCATGAGTTTGTCTTTCATTGCTGCTGTCTCCTTGTTGTTTCGTTGCATGTGATGGGTGACAAATTCAAGTGCCAAAGTTGCCGATGAGGTGCCGGTTAAACATGCTCTACGCAATATCCATGCGCTTCTTCAGGCATTTTTGCCCCAAAAGGCGCATGGATATTGCGTAGAACCATTTGAAATATGAACTATTTACCAAATTCTGGCTTACGCTTTTCCCGCAAGCTCGCCATGCCTTCTCGCACGTCCGGCCCGCTAAAGCCCATGAATTCAAGCGCCAGCGAAGTATCGAACGTGGGGCCGGCCAAACGCAACCAATTATTGAGCGCGTATTTGGTAAAGCGGATGGCGCTTTGCGATCCATGCGCGAGTTTTTCCGCGACTTCAAACGCTTTGGCTTCGAGTTGATCGCGCTCGACCGCAAGCGATACAAGGCCGATGCGCTCGGCTTCTTCACCGCTCACGCTTTCGCACAGCAGCAGGTAATACTTGGCTTTGGCCATGCCGCAGAGCAGCGGCCACACAATCGCGGCGTGATCGCCCGCCGCCACGCCCAGGCGCGTGTGGCCATCGACAATCCGCGCGTCTTTGGCAGCAATCGAAATATCCGCCAGCAAACCCGCCACCAGCCCCGCACCCACCGCCGGGCCGTGCATGGCGCTGACAATCGGCTTGCTGCAGTTAATGATGTTGTAGACCAGGTCTTTGGCCTCGCGCCAGACGCGGCTGCGCACGGCAAAATCGTCCGCCATATCTTGCACCAGCTGCAGATCACCGCCGGCGGAAAACCCCTTGCCTTCGCCGCGCAGGATGGCCACGCGCACGGAATCGTCGGCATCAATCGCGCGCCAAATTTCAGCAAGCTCAAAATGCATAAGCGCATCGGCGGTAGACAAACCGGCTGCGTTCTTACCCGCGCCGGGCATGACCAGTTCAAGCACTCCATGCGGATGATGCTTAATGTGCAGCGCACGGAATTCCGAGAGCTTCATGGGTTATTTCCTTGAAAAACAGAAATGGTTTTGTATGTTGTGTGTTACCGCTTTGCCGCCTTCAGATTGTTGTCTGAGTTGGTGGCCGATGTCATGCGTCCGCCGATTTCGCTTTGCCTTTTCATCGTGCCAATGGAGTACGGATAACTTCTAAGTTGCCGGTTAGCCATCTTTAACAATCGTGTAAGAAACGTTGACGTAGCATCACATCCGCTGCGTTAGGGACGGTCGGGTGCGGCACCGTTAATGCAGCGAGGACACTCTCGCAAACAACACAAAGACATTAAGGAAACAACGATGCAAAAGTACTTTATGACGGCAATCGCCCTTGCCATTTCCTCCATCGGCACCGCAGGCGCGCAGCAAGCCTCGGATGCGCCGCCCGCAGCCAAGCCAGGAGAATGCTACGCCCGCGTTTTTACTCCGCCGCGCTTTGAAACCGTCAGCGAGCAAGTCGTCAAAGCGCCCGCCGGCAAGCGTTCAGAGATCATTCCCGCCAAGCTGGGCTTTGTGGATGAGCAGATTGTGGTCCGTCCGGCGAGCAAGCGCACTGAGATCATTCCTGCCACATTCAAAACAATTGAAGAGCAAGAGCTGGTGCGCCCCGCCACCAAGCGTACCGAGTTCATTCCCGCAACGTTCAAGACCGTGAGCGAGCAGGTCATGGTACGCCCAGCTAGCAAACGTACTGAGATTATTCCTGCCACGTTTAAGACCGTGAGCGAGCAAGTGGAAGTGCGTGCCGCATCCACCCGCACTGAAGGCATTCCCGCCACGTTCAAAACCGTGAGCGAACAGATTCAGACCCGCGCGCCCAGCAAACGCCTGGAAGTCATCCCGGCGACCTACAAAACGGTGGAAGAGACCGTGGAAGTGCGCCCGGCCAGCAAGCGTTTGGAGGTTGTGCCCGCCACCTTCAAGACCGTATCCGAGCAAGTAGAAGTGCGCCCGGCATCCAAGCGCTTGGAAGTCGTGAATATTCCGTTCAGAACCGTTACTGAAACGGTTGAAGTGCGCCCTGCGTCGAACCGTTTGGAAGTGGTGCCCGGCACCTTCAAAACGGTAGAAGAGCAGGTGCAAGTGCGCGCCGCCAGCAAGCGCCTAGAAGTCGTGCCCGCTGTCTATGAAGACGTGACCGAGCAAGTGAAAATTTCTGACGCAGTGACCACCTGGAAGCGTGGCCGCGCCTGGATTGCGCAAGCCAAGGAAGTCAGCTCCGTAAGCGCCTACACCCAAGCAGTGGCCGCAGGCCGCACGCCAGTCGGTGTGAGAACCGGCACCGGTAGCGGCGTAGGTACAGTCGCGGGTGGCGGTACCGCCGGCACGCTGTTTGGCGATGATGACGACATCATGTGTTTGGTGGAAATTCCGGCGCAGTACAAGACCATCACCAAGCGCGTGCTCAAAACTCCGGCCGCCACGCGCGAGATCGAAATCCCTGCAGAATTTGCCACCGTCAAACGCCAAGTGGTCGACACCCCACCCGGCACACGTGAAGTTGCCGTACCTGGTGCAAGCAGCACCTATACACGCCGCGTAGTGGACATGGAAGCCTTGCTCAAGCAAGGCTACAAACTATCGGCCGACGGCAACACGCTCACCGACGGCGCAGGCAACACGATGATTCCGGTGTATGACCTAGGTGCCGAGCGCAGTGCAGGCGCTGGTGCCGCGGCTGCGAGTACGGGTGGCCGCTCCACCGGCAACCGCCGCGCAGACGCCGGTGCAGCCGGTTCCACCATCATTGGCTACAACCGCGAAGTGACGATCCCAGCGGAATTCAAGACCGTGGCCCGCCAGGTCATCGATATGCCCGCCACCACGCGCGAAGTAGTTATTCCCGGCGAGTCCCGCACGGTCAAACGCCAAGTGGTAGACAAACCTGCCAGCACACGTGAAATCGACGTGCCCGGTGAGTTTGCCACCGTGGCCCGCCAAGTGGTGGACACGCCGGCCAGCCAGCGCTCGATTCCGATTCCTGCGGAGTTCAAGACTGTGACGCGGCAGGTGATTGATCAGCCCGCTTCTACACGCGAGATCGAAATCCCGGCCGAGTTCAAGACCGTCACCCGTCAAGTGGTAGATACGCCCGCATCCACACGCGAAGTGGAAGTGCCGGCCGAGTACCGCACGGTGAAGCGTCAAGTCATTGACAAACCCGCTTCTGTGCGTGAAATCGACGTACCGGCCGAGTACAGGACTGTGCGCGTTCAAAAAGTGATCGAGCAAGCACAGGAGCGCGCAATAGACATTCCAGCGCAGATGGGTACCGTCACCAGCACCAAAAAGGTGTCTGAGGGTGCGTGGGGCTGGCGTTCAATCTTGTGCGAGACCAATGCCACACCTACCAAGATCCAGGAAATCCAGCGCGCCCTCAAGCAAGCTGGCTACGATCCAGGCCCGATTGATGGCGTGATCAAGCAAGCGACTATGCGCGCTGTGAACGCCTACCAGGAAGCCAAAGGCCTTCCGGTGGATCCGTACCTGAATGTGGAAACCGTGAAATCGTTGGGCGTTAGCCCAATCTAAACCGGTTGTCTTAGCATGAATAAAAGCCGCGCACTGCGCGGCTTTTTTATGCGCGGCCAGTTGTCACGCAGTTTTATTTGGCAGGTAGGCGCGCCGCGCGGTAGCAAGCCCCCACGCGCCAGATGCAGCAATCGCCAAACCCATCGCACCAAAGCTGATCCTGAAGGCATCGAGCCGTGTAAATCCCATGTTCGCCAGCACGTCGATGGCGGCGCCCACGCCCCACTGCAACACAAACGCGCCGCCAAAAATCAGCAGATTGGTTGCGGTGCTCACGCGCCCGGCCTCAGCAGGTGCAAATGCCAGCGTAACGCGCGACTGCGCCAGCGGTTGCACGGTGAACAGCATGCCCGCCAGTGCCCACATAAGCCAAGGCCCGTCTGCGCCCCACAACGCGGCAAGCACGAATACCAACCCGGAGAGCAAAAACGCGCCGAAGGTCACGCCATTCATCCAGTGAAAGCGCGCGTTGAGCCAGGGTGCGAAAGAGCCGCACAGCAAAAACCCGGCGAGCATGACGCCGTTCATCACAGTAAGCGCCGCAGCGGCCTGCGCCGCGCTCATTCCGTGCACCGTGCGCATCCATGGGCCGAGCCACAGCGTTTGCACGGCGATAAATCCACCGGAGGCAAATATCGCCGCGGGCGCAAAGTTGCGCACCGCAGGCTCGCGCAGCATTGCCAATAGCGGCCTGGCCGCTTGGCCGGCGACTGCGGCAGGCTTCTCGCGCGGCAGCCACCACCACAATCCTGCAGCCGCCAGCAGCATGGCGGCGCCGGTGCCGGCAAACACTGCGCGCCAGCCAATCTGCTGGGTCAACCACTGCGCCGGACTGGCTGCGAGCATGGCGCCCAGCGTGCCGGCAAATAGCATCCACGACACCAAACGGCCTTGCCACTGCGGCGCAAACCAGGTTCGGTACGCTTTGTACGGTGCCATTAAGCACGCCGCCACGCCCGCGCCAATCAGCGCGCGTCCGACGATCAACCACGCGGCGCTCGTGGCAAAGGCAAACACCATGCAACCAAGCGCGGCAACCAGCAGCAAGCCGCATTCAGTACGAATCGGCCCCAGCCGGTCCAGCCAGCCGCCCAGCGGCCATTGCACCAGCGCAAACGCTGCAAAGTACGCCGCTGTCATGCCGCCCAGAAACGCAGCGTCCAGCGTAAATTCAACCGCAACTTCCGGCCCGATGGCAGCGTTGACCGCACGCAGCGCGTAAGAAATGGCGTAGGCAAACGCAAACAGCGCAAACGCGCGCCACATCGATACCTGCGCCGTCATGGCAGCGTGAGCGAAGTGGCAAAGGTTTTGGCGTGTTCCGCGCTCAGTTCGTCCGTGCGGCCAAGAGCAATGGCGGCAAACACCCGGTCATCGCGCCATGCAAACCGCGCATGCAGCCGTGCCGGCGCGCCGTCGATCTGACCATCCGCCACCGCTTCCAGCGCGCCCGCGGCGTTTTTGACGCTGATGGTCTGCGGCGCTGTGCTTGCCTGTATGTTGGCCACCATGGCCGCCGCCCAGGCCTGCGCCGCGCTGCTTGCGTCTGGCGCCGCCACCGGAATACTGCCGGCCGCAAACTGCGCACTGCCAATGCGCGCCGCAGTCAGCGTCATCGAGTACCCTTTGCCCCCCAGCGTCATTTCGCGCGTCGCTGTAACCGGCTTGGCAGGAAACAGCACGCGGGCACGGCCATCACTAATTGGCATCTCGCGCCAATCGAATGCCGGCGAACATGCCAGCAGAGTTACCGCCGCTGCCAAGGCCATCAAGATACGATGTACGCGCATATCGTCTCGTTTTTATGCTGAGATACGCGCATGATACGCAAGCACGGCAACTGCGCTTGCGGTACAACAATGTTTTGGAGACTTAAGTATGGCCGTCATCGTGTTTCGATCAAAAGCCGCGGGCGAGTTTTATATGCTCAGCGAAAACGCGCAGACCGTGCTGGCCGCCATCGGCCGTGCGTTGACTGAACGCGGTGTAATTCCCGCCGCAGAAGTGCCGGACGCGCTGGC
>JBOFGW010000307.1:0-3276 GCA_051649325.1 Burkholderiaceae bacterium
CCGCGATCAATTCAAACTGCATTTCTGTCATTGCTTCCCGTTCAACGTCTAGACGCAACTATTTTAAACGACAAAAGCAAAAATCGCGCACTGAATTTTGGGGTCGGGGTCGATGTACCGCGCAGTGACATCCCAATCGTCTGGCTCGTGCCCCAGCAGCGCGGACACAACGCCCAGATCACCCGTGGCCGCGAGCACGTTGCCCGCAAATGAGCGCCTACCGCTGTGCGTTGCAGCGTCTGGCAAACCTGCGGCTTTGTAGAGTTTGCTGATGTGCGCTTGCAGACTGTCGCACGCCTTGTAGTCGCGCCGTTCGCCTGATTGCAGCGTCCTGCGCTTGGTGTTTTGGCTCATGCCGGTTCCCCGGCTGCTCCAGATCAGCGGCAGGTCGCCAATCAAGCCGCGGTAGCCGCTGGCTGCGGTCAGCTCAGTGCCAATGCCCTGGGCAAGCCGCCACGCGAGGTAGGTTTCGATCGCGGCAATCAACCGCTTGCTAGCCAAGTACGCACAGCGCTGTTTGCAGCCTTTGGTCACAGCCTCACGAAGGCTGATTTCGACGCGAAGCGTGCCGTCTCTGCGCATGATGTCAGCGATCGTAATGCGACCGATCTCAGTGATGCGCAGGCCTGCGTCGTGACCCAGCAAGAGCACCAGTAGGTCGCGCTGCCAGTAGCGCGACGTGGCGCGGGTGATCGTGAGCAGGCGCTTGAGCTGGCCGCGATTGAGTGCTGCTGCGTGTTGGATTTCGGGCATGGGTTCTCTCGGAATTCTTCAAATTTGCGAATTGCAAAGAGAGAAAGCCGCATGCTCTTTTTCGATGATACCCGGCGTGAAATCAGGACATCAAGGAAAGTGGCCACGTCAACGACCGGGGCCTGCGCTGCGCGCATCGCAACGCAAAATAGTCTTGACGGCGAGCCATATTTGAGTTAAAGTCATATTTATCTAATAGCTCTAAATGCCGTGCGGCAGGGATGAGCGTCTACGGAGCCGCCAGGAGAAATCCAGCGGCTTTTTTGTTGCCTAAAAAGAAAACAGACGGCCCCGTATTTGAGGACGCGGCTGATTTAGAGGCTATTTGTCAACGCATCGAGGCGGGCGACAGTCAGGCGGAGATCGCTGCGTCGCTGGGTGTGAGTCAGTACACGTTGAGTGTGTTTTTGGCGAAAGAAGAAAACACCAAACGATCCGCGCGCGCGAGGCTAGCAAGCGCAGAGGCTTGGTTAGACAAAGGCTTGAAGGTGATTGAGTCAGCGCTTGATAAACAAGGTGGCATCGATGCGTCGGCTGCGAAAGCGTATGAGCAAGCCTGTGCAAGACGTGCGGCGCTGCGTAACCCAGCCTACAGAGACAAGCACGATCACACACTGACTGGCGCTGATGGCGGGCCCGTTGAGACGGTCACGCGTATTGAGTTGGTTGCCTTGAAGTAAATGGCTGTCGCTCGAATCGCCCTGCCTGCAAAGCTGATTCCGGTTTTTGAAGGCAGGGCGGATGTGCGTGGGGCTGTGGGTGGGCGCGGTAGCGGTAAGACGCGAGGCTTTGCGCTGATGGTGGCGCTGAAGGGCTACCAATACGGCATGCAGGGTATGCGCGGCATCTTGTTGTGCTGCCGTCAGTATATGAACTCGCTGGAGGATTCCTCGCTGGAGGAGTGCAAGCGGGCAATTGAGAGTGAGCCTTTTTTAGCGGCTTACTACGAAGTTGGTGAAAAATACATCAAAAGCCGCGATGGTCGCATCGGCTTTGCTTTTGCTGGCGTGGATAGGTCGATCAACTCGATCAAGTCAAAAGGGCGAATTTTGGTGTGCTGGGTGGACGAAGCCGAGCCGATCACCGCATATGCATGGAGTGTGTTGATTCCGACGTTGCGCGATGAGGGCGAGGATTGGAATGCTGAGCTGTGGGTGACGTGGAACCCAGCAAGGAAAAACGCAGCTGTGGAATCACGGTTTCGTGCAGCCAATGATCCAAACATTAAGATTGTTGAGCTTAACTGGCGTGACAACCCAAAATTTCCCGCGAAGCTGGAGCGCGATCGTGTTGCTGATGCGCGGGATAGGCCGGATCAATACGATCACGTTTGGGAGGGTGGCTTTGTCTCTGTCGTCGAGGGCGCTTACTTCGCCAAGCACATCACGGAGGCCAAAGCCGCGGGCCGCATTGGTTATGTTGAGGCCGATCCATTAATGACAATCCGTTTGTTTGCGGACATTGGCGGCACAGGCGCACGCGCCGATCACTTTGTTTTTGTTGCGACGCAGTTTGTAGGCCTGGAGCGGCGTGTAATCGATCACTATGCCAGCCAAGGCCAGCCAATTGGCGCGCATCTTGAGTGGCTGCGTGAGCGCGGCTACACGCCAGCTAAGGCGCAAATCGTGTTGCCGCACGATGGCGACCAGCAAGACCGCGTGTATGACACGAGCTACCGCAAAGCTTTCGAAGACGCTGGCTACGCGGTAACTGTTGTGCCAAACCAGGGCAAAGGCGCGGCAAAAGCCCGCATCGAAGCGTGCAGGCGCGGTTTCTCAAACACGCGGTTTGACGCCAAGCGCTGTGAAAACTTGCTGGAGTCGCTGGGTTGGTATCACGAGCGCCGCGATGAAAAACGAGAGATGGGCTTGGGCCCGGAGCATGATTGGTCGAGCCACGATTCCGACGCTTTCGGCTTGATGCAAATTAGTTTTGAGAGCGTTGGAACAACAAACAGAGCACACGAACCGATGCGCTGGAAATCAAGGAAATTCGCATGAGCAAAGCACCCCAATCACCCAAGGTAGTTGATGCGCCTGAAGTTGTCGCCGCAGAGCATGCGCCAGTTGAGTGCTATGAGCTTGATCTTGATGGCGCTGAGGCGGAGACGCTGAGCCTCAAACACGATAACTTGCTCGGACGCCTGCGCTACTCGATTAATTCACTACTGGATCAATACGATATGTGTGATGGGGTTATCACAACGCGGTACACCAAAAAGACCTACAAAGCCGAAATCGTCGGCAAGAAGTTGATCATCACCAGTGCTTGAGTTGACGGATGGTGAATTGCTTGCTGAGTTGGATGATGAGATTGAGGCGGCAGAGATCTATTTCGACGGCGACATCGCAGAGGAGCGAGCGCTAGCGCTGCAGAGCTATTTAAGACGCGATGACGGGCACGAGGAGCAGGGCCGATCAAAGACGCAAGATCGCACGGTATTTAAGACTGTTCAGGGGCTTTCAACGAAGATAGCCAACATTTTTCTAAGCGAAAAAACAGCAGTTGAATTCACGCCCAAGC
>JBOFGW010000308.1:0-5926 GCA_051649325.1 Burkholderiaceae bacterium
TCTCCCGCCGAGCGGGAGAGGGGCCGGGGGTGAGGGATTGAGCGGCCCACCCTCAAATGTTTCGTGAGCCGCTCAATGAACGCAGCGCCAAGACGCAAGCCGCTATGCTTGAGCCCTATGCAGAACGCACCATGAGTGAACCGCCCATCCACCTGGACAAGATCCGCATCGTCGATCCCAAGGCCGCGCGCATCGTATCTGTGGGCTCCGATCTGCCGCCGGTGCAAGCGGAGCGGCTGACAGAATCAGCGCTGCGCGCGCGCCTGGCAAACCCGCCCGCGTGGGAGCCTGAAACGCGCGGCGATGGGGGCCTCTTTCCCGGCCGCACCCCGCGCGAGGCCGCTGTGCTCGTGCCACTGGTGATGCGCGCCTCCGGCATTACCGTGCTGCTCACGCAGCGCACCAGCCATTTGCATGATCACGCCGGTCAGATCAGCTTTCCCGGTGGGCGGCGCGACCCTGGGGATGAAAACCTGCACGCCACGGCGCTGCGCGAAACCGCGGAAGAAATTGGCGTGGCCGCCACCTACATACAGCCAGCAGGCGAGCTGCCGGTGTATCAGACGGTGACGGGCTACAACGTGACGCCGGTGCTGGGCTTTGTCGTGCCGGATTTTTCACTCACGCTGGATGCGTTTGAAGTGGCTGCCGCCTTTGAAGTGCCGCTGGCGTTTTTGATGGACCCCGCCAACCATCAGCGCCGCGCGTTTGCCACGCCGATTGGCGAGCGTCAGTTCACGGCGATGCCGTATGACGACAATGGCACGGAGCGGTTTATCTGGGGCGCGACCGCAGGGATGATCCGCAACCTCTACAGGCTATTGTCTGCGTAGACCGGTATGCCCCCGCTGCCCTGCAAAAACCGCTCTGCGCTTACACTCTAGTGCATGGATTTCGCCGCTCTCCTGCTAGCGCTGCTGATTGAACAGGGCCGCCCGGTGCCGCATCACAATCCCGTGTGGGATGGCATGCGCGCGCTTACGCACTGGTTTTCCAAGACCTTTAACGCCGGCGAGCAGCAGCACGGCCAAACCGCGTGGTGGCTGTTCATGATCGGCTTGATGGCGGTGACCGTGGGCATTTGGTGGCTGGCTGACCGGATTCATCCGGTGCTGGGGTTTTGTGTGAATGTGCTCGCACTCGTGTTCACGCTGGGGTTTCGGCGCTTTTCGCATCACTTCACAGAAATTGAAAAGGCCGCCGAGGCCGGCGATATCGATGCTGCGCGCAAGGCCTTATCGCAATGGCGCACTGGGCGCGAGCAGCCGCTCGATGTGCAATCGCTCTCGATGTCACAGGTCATGGCGCACGCGATTGAAGAGGGGCTGGTGTCTTCACACCGCTCCGTATTCGGCACTATGTTTTGGTTTGCCGTACTGCCGGGCCCAACTGGCGCGCTGCTGTACCGCATGAGCGAGTACGTCGCGCGCGCGTGGAGCAGCGGCGAGAGCGGCGGCGAAAAATTCGGCACCTTCGCGCGCCAGGCGTTTGAAGTGCTGGACTGGTTGCCCGTGCGCCTGTCTGCGCTGGCCTTTGCCATTGTCGGCAATTTTGAGGATGCCATGCACCTGTGGCGCAACCGCGCGCTGCGTTTTGGCAACGATGCGCGCGCCGTGCTGGTGTCTGCCGGCGCAGGCGCCATCGGCGTAGAGATCGGCCCGCCCGCGCAGCCGCTCGCAGAAAACAAACTCGACTGGTCCGGCATCGAACCCACCCTCTCCGCGATGCGCAGCGGTGTGGGTTTGGTGTGGCGCGCCACCGTGTTGTGGATGACGGTGGTGGCGCTGTGGGCCGTGGCGCAGTGGTTTGGCTAAAAAACCAATTTCTACACATTGATTACGCAATATCCATGCGGGTTTTGAGGCACAAATGGCTCCAAACCCGCATGGATATTGCGTAGGGCAGTTTCAAATCTGTCGTTTTAATCAATCCGGCCGGTTGGCGCCGCACTTCCAGCAACTGAAGAATTGGCCTTCAATGGCTTCACCGCAGCTTGCGCAGGTCCATGGTGCGTCACGCACCGCGCTCTGAATCTCGGTGATCAGCAGTTCGGCACGCTGCGCGTCGCGGCTGTCATTCACCCACACTTCGGGCGCGCAGTTATCCACCGGCAGCTCGCCCAGTGCGCCGCTGATGAAGGTATTGCGCACATGCACGTCAATGCCCGCTGCGGCCAGCACATTGCGAAAGTGATGTGCTTCAAACACATGGCGCGCGGTCAGCACGCGTTTCATGCCACGCGCTCCAGCATAAGGGTGCGAAAGATTTTGTAGCGCTCTGCGTCAATGCTGCCGGCATCGACCGCAGCGCGTACCGCGCACGCCGGCTCATCCAGATGCTTGCAGTTGTAGAACTTGCAGTTTGGCGCGAAGGACTCAAACTCCGGAAAGCCGCGCTCAATCTCGGTCGCAGATAAATGCGCCAGGCCGAACGCTTGAAAGCCGGGCGAATCAATCAGCTCTGCGCCGTTTGGCAGCGCCAGCATGCGCACCGCGGTGGTGGTGTGCTTGCCGGACGAGAGCGCGACAGACACGTCGCCAATGCGCTGCGCGGCATCCGGCGCCAGCGCATTGATGATGCGTGACTTGCCCATGCCCGATTGGCCGGCCAGCACGGCGCGTTTGCCGGCCAGTGCTGCGGCAAGCTCGTCCATGCCTGTACCGGCCTTGGCGGCAATGGCAAACGCGCGGTCAATACTTGGCGCGTGGCGCGCAATCTGCTGCGCAAGCTGCGCGTGCTCGGCCACCATGTCAGACTTGTTCACCAGCACCCAGGTCTCAATGCCAGCAGCGCGCGCCGCGGTCAGGGCGCGCAGCATCAGCTCTACTGATGCGGGCGGGTTGGGCGCGACCACGTAGGCCAGCACATCCACGTTGGCGGCAAACTCGCGGCTTTTGAATGCGTCTGCACGCATGAGTGCGTTGCGGCGCGGTGCGATGGATTCGATCACGGCTTCGTCCGCACCGGTCACCGTGAGTGCGACGCGGTCGCCCACAGCGCACTCGCTTTTTTTGCCGCGTGGGCGCGCCTGCAGCATGCGCGCGTCGTCAAGCACGGCGGTGTAGTGGCGGCCGAAAGATTCGGTGATGGTTGCCTGGGCGGGTGCAGCGCTCAAACCGCGCCTGCGTAAAGCGCGTCGGCCTTGACCGCGCAGATGAAATCGTTGACGGAGACGCCGCCCACCGAATGCGTGTTAAAGCGCACGATGCAGCGGTTGTAGCTCACCAGCAGATCGGGGTGATGATCTTCTTGATGCACGATAAAGGCCAGCGCATTTACAAATGCCAGGGTCTCGTAGTAGTTGGGAAATTCATACGTGCGTTCAATCGCGCCATTGGCGAGCTGCCACTGCGGCGTCACGCCGATCTGCGCGTCAATCTCGTCTTGCGACATCGCGCTACTGCCTTCCAGCGGCGTGCAGTGTGAGGCAAGCAAATGGTCTTTGGAAAATACGGTTTTCATCAATCAGCTCTCAGACAGTTGCAAGCGAGCGCAGGCGCGCAATGCGCACGGGCGCGGGCGGATGCGAGTCGTAAAACGCGGAATGCAGCGGATCAGGCGTGAGCGTAGATGCATTGTCTTCATACAGCTTGACCAGCGCGCTTGAAAGCGGCGCCGCGCCCGCGGTTTTGACGGCGAAGGCGTCCGCCTCAAACTCCTGTTTGCGTGACAGCCAACTGCCTACCGGTGCAAAGAAAAATAGGAATACTGGCGCTACCAGCATGAACAATGTGAGTGCCAGCGCGGCGTTACTGCCGGAAAGCAGCGGTGTCACACCAAGCTGCGTGTAGAACCACGGCTGCTGTGCCAGCCAGCCCAGCAGCGCAAACGCGGCCAGCGACATTACCGCCATCCAGAAGATGCGCTTGATCACATGCTTGTGTTTGAAGTGGCCCAACTCATGCGCAAGCACCGCTTCAATTTGATCACCGTCCAGCCGCTCGATCAGCGTGTCATAAAACACGATGCGCTTATTTTTGGACAGCCCCGTGAAATAGGCGTTGCCGTGTGCGGAGCGTTTGCTGCCGTCCATCACGAATACGCCATTGCTGGCAAAGCCGCAGCGCGCCAGCAGCGCGTCGATGCGGGACTTGAGCGCAGCATTGTCCAGCGGCACAAATTTGTTGAACAGCGGCGCAATCACGGTAGGGAAAATCAGCAGCATCACGAGCTGAAACACAATCAGCGCAGCCCAGGCCCAGAGCCACCAGAGCGGCCCCGCGGTATTCATCAGCCACACAATCAACGCGGCAAGTGGCAGCATCAGCGCGGCACCCAGCGCCAGATTTTTAAACGTATCGGCCACGAATAAACCTGTTGTCATCTTGTTGAAACCAAATTTCTGCTCAATCTTGAATTGGCTAATCCATTCCAGCGGCAGATCGATCAAAGTGGTAGCAAGGCCAAGCGCAGCGAAAAATAGCACCGCGTGGACGACGGAGCCAGCCTGCGCAAACTGCGCGGTAGCCGCAAACAGTAGATCCAGCCCGCCAAGCAGCGTGAGTACGATCAGTACACCGGCCGATACAAACGCGCCCACCATGCCAAAACGCACTTTTGCCAGCGTGTAGTCCGCCGCTTTTTGGTGTGCAGCGAGTGACACTTTTTCTGCAAATTCAGCTGGCACGCGATCACGGTGCGCCAGCACAGCACGCATCTGGCGCTGCGCCAGCCACACGCGTACCGCAAGGCCACCAATCAAAAACGCCAGAAACAACCACGTCAACATGCAATGATCCTTAAACAAGCCGCCCGGTGTGAGAAAATGTGCGGCTAAACCTTTGAATTTTCAAGAAAAATTATGGCACAGAACGACAACAATCTGGTCTGGCTCGACATGGAAATGACCGGTCTTGATCCGGAGAAAGAACGCATTATCGAGCTTGCCTGCGTTGTGACGGACATTCATTTGAACGTGCTGGGTGAAAGCCCGGTGTTCGTTGTGCATCAAAGCGACGCGCTGCTGGATGCGATGGACGCGTGGAATAAGGGTACGCACGGTAAAAGCGGCTTGATTGACAAGGTCAAGGCCAGCACATTGACCGAAGATGACGCGCAAACCCAGATGATCGAGTTTTTGAAACAATTCATCGGCAAAGGCAAAACGCCGCTGTGCGGCAACTCCGTGCATCAAGACCGGCGCTTCATGTTCAAGTACATGCCGAAGCTGGAAGAGTTTTTTCACTACCGCAACCTGGATGTGTCCACCCTCAAAGAGCTGGCCAAGCGCTGGCGGCCCGAGATCTACGCCAGTTTTGAAAAATCGCAAAAGCACGAAGCGCTGGCGGATATTTACGAGAGCATTGCCGAGCTGAAGCACTATCGCGAACACTTTCTCAAGCTCGCTTGATGCGCGATTGCCTCCGAACTTGTGCGCCATGCGGGTGTGCATGACATGGCGCTGATCACTTTCAATCAAGTCAGTCTCGCATTTGGCCATGTGCCGCTCTTGGACAAGGTGGACTTTGCACTGGAAGCCGGTGAACGCGTAGCCTTGATTGGCCGCAACGGCACGGGCAAATCCTCCATGCTCAAAGTGCTCACCGGCCAAGCGCTGCCGGATGATGGCGTGGTGCAGCGCCAAACCGGTGTGCAAGACGCGTTTGTCCCGCAGGAGCCGGACTTTGCAGATGCGCTCACCGTGTTTGATGCGGTGGCGCAAGGCGTCGCGCAAGACCGCGCTATGCTCGCGGAGTACACCGAGCTCGTCACTTCCGGCGTGCACTCCGCTCGCGTGGATGACTTGCATGCGCTGCTGGATGCGCATGAAGCCTGGCAGTGGGAAACCCGCGTCACCAGTGTGATTACAGAACTCAAGCTCAATGCAGACGCACTGCTCACCAGCCTTTCCGGCGGGCAGCGCAAGCGCGTGGCGCTGGCGCGCGCGCTGGTGGCGAAGCCGGATGTGCTCGTACTGGACGAACCG
>JBOFGW010000309.1:0-12771 GCA_051649325.1 Burkholderiaceae bacterium
GGCCGTGAATAAATCGCTGATTGGCGTGTTTGAAGACACGGTGGACTTCTTGCGCGATGAAAAGGTTGTTCTAACGGTCTATATCGGATAGTTTTCAAGTGCTCTACGCAATATCCATGCGCTTTTTGAGGCAAAAATGCCTCAAAAAGCGCATGGATATTGCGTACTCATGTACAAAAATAACGAGAATTTCTTGCTACCACTTCTAGAACAACTCAGCCAGTCCATTTACGCACACATGGCGGCGCATCTGCTTGCGGCGCTGCTGGCCGGCGGCTTGATTGGGCTGGAGCGCAGTTACCAAGGCCGCGCCGCGGGGTTTCGCACCCATGCGCTGGTGTGCATGGCTTCATCAATGCTCATGCTTGTCACGCTCTATCAACAGCTTTGGTTTGGCGCGCCCAGCGAGACCGTGCGCATTGATCCCACGCGCATGGCCCAGGGCGTGATGACCGGCATCGGCTTTCTGGGTGCCGGCGTGATCATGAAAGACGGCCTGTCGGTACGCGGCCTCACCACCGCTGCATCCATCTGGACCACCGCCGCCATCGGCATCCTCGTGGGCGTTGGGCTATACGCTGCGGCTGCGATGGCCACCGCCGCCACCATCGGTGTGCTGTCGCTGTTTCGCTGGATCGAAAATCGCCTGCCGTCCAAAACCTATGCCGATGCGCGCGTGCGCTTCATGGCCTCGCAAGATCCCGGCTACCAAGGCATGCGCGAGCTGCTCAAAACCGCCGGCTTCAAACTCTCAAACCTGAGCTACTCCATGCGCGATTCCGGTGACAGCTATGAATACGTGCTGGTCGTGCGCACGCAGCAAGGCGACGCACTCGAACAAATGTCACTGCTGCTTAAACATCGGCCAGGGGTGCTGAGTTTTGATATTCAGCCGCGCGGAGATTAGCTTTTGCAAGGGAGTAACTGCATGCCAATGTCGTTTGCAAATCTAAAACTGCGCTTGACGCAGCATTGGTTTTTTGTCGCTGCGACTCTGGTGATAAGCGTGAACTCTGCAATTGCCTTTACCGATGCGTGGGAAGCGCCACGCTTGCTTGAAGCGGGCATGTTGTTTGATCTCGCAGTCGTCATTCCCGCGCTGTATTGGTGGTGTTATCGCAAGACTGGCAAAACTATTTGGCCGCGCGTGATTGCACTGATGTGTTTGGGCATATGGGCAGCGGGCCATTTGGTGCCTGATCAGCATCACCATCTGTTGAGTGACTTATCCGTTCTGCGCTACGCAGGCCTTGCGGTATTGGTGTTGCTCGAACTCAAGCTCGTGTTCGCGATGTATCGGGCCGCGTTCGGCAGCGGCGAGCACGCGCAGCGCGAGCTAGATGAAGCGTTTGATGCTGCGACATTGCCGCCTTGGGCACAACGCATCGTCAAATGGGAAGTCGGTGTGTGGAAAAAGATTGGTGCCGCGTTTAAGCGCATGTTTAGGCGATAGCCCAAAGCAAAAGGCGGCCTAGGCCGCCTTTTATTTGCTCGCAAACACCGTAATCAGCGCTTGAGAAACCCCGACAACGCCTCCAGCGCATTGCCTACGCCGCCTTCGGGCAAGTTGCCGTTTGGTGTGAGCTTGTCGATGATATCCGGCAGCATTTGCGACAGGCCGCCGGCGGCGTCTTCAGTGCTCATGCCAGCTTGCTGTGCGAGCTGGCCCAGAATGTTGCCGCCACCACCACCGCCCAGTGCCTGCATGATTTGCTCGGGCGATACGGGCAGGTTTTGCCCCGTGCTCACCCATGAGTCGGCCTGTTGGCCCAGCCCGCTTTGCTTGAGCATGCCAAGCAAGCCGCTCAGTGGGTCCGCGCCGCCGCCCGCTGCCTGCTGGCCGCCCCCCATCATGCTGCCCAGCACGCTACCCAGGCCACCGCCGCCTTGCGCGCCACCGCCCATCATGCTGCCGATCACGTTGCCCAGGCCACCACCCCCGCCTTGCTGGCCGCCGTTTGACAGCATGCCCAGCACTGCGTTGAGCAGCGCGCCCTGCGGGTTCTGCGCTTGTCCGCCGCCCATTGCGGCGCCCAACAGTCCGTCCAGTAGTCCCATAGCGATCTCCAGTAGAAAGGGTTGTTATGTGGCCGGATGCTACTGCGCCAGCCGCGCCATGTGTGTGAATTCTTATGAATTCAAATGCCACAGGCTGCTGAGCATGGCCAGCGTGGCCAGGCCGGCGGTTTCGGTGCGCAGCACGCGCGGGCCGAGCGATGCGCGAATTGCTTTTGCTGCGTCCAGCAGCGCAAGTTCTGGCGGAGAAAAATCACCTTCCGGGCCGATCACGATGGCAACCGGCTGCATGCCCGCCGGCTTTGGCAGTTGATGCAGCGGCTGCGCATCTTGCAGCGCCAGCGTGATGAGTTGCGCGCCTTCGCTTTGCAGCTGCGCGATGCACTGCGCCAGCGATTGATTCTGCGCCACCTGCGGCACGCGGTTCATGCCGCATTGCTCGCACGCGGCGATGGCCACCGCTTGCAAATGCGCCACTCGCTTGGCGGCGCGCTCGCCATCGAGCTTGACCACACTGCGCGCCGCAGTAAACGGTAGCACGCGGGCCACACCCAGCTCGGTGCACTTTTGCACGATGTAGTCCAGCTTGTCGGTACTTGTCATCGCCTGCACGAGCGTGAAGGGCAGGGTAGGCGCGCGGTCTTGTGCGTCATAGGTTTGCACGTCTGCGCTCAGCGCTTTGCCGGCAATGCGCAGCTGCGCGTGCCACTGGCCGCCGCGGCCATCAAACAGCGTGATCGCATCGCCATCGGCGAGGCGCAGCACGGCAATATGGCGCGCCACTTCTTTGGGTAATGGCAGATGGCCTTGCGCGAGCGGTGTGGAAATGTAGAAGCGGGGGTTCATTGGAATAGATTAAATATGCTGTACGCAATGTCCATGAGCTTTTTGAGCCATTTTTGCCCCAAAAGGCGCATGGAACCTGCGTGATCAACGGTTGGAGCTGGGTATCAAACGCATAGTATCCGACGAATCCGCCTTGCAGCGCGACGAAATCCGCTAACTCAGCGGCGCAAGTATGCAAGACTATCGTCCCATGAACGCACCGCTTTCATTGCAAGAACAAGCGCTGCTCACGGCACGCCGCAAACGTGCCAGCAGCCACATCACCCGCGTGTTAATCGCCAGCCCCTTGGTGTGGCTGGCGGGTTGCGGGCCGCAGCCCAAGTTGCAGCAGGATGTGTATTTGAACCGCCAAGATTGCGTGGCCGATTGGGGCGAAGAAGAAAAATGCAGCGACGACGCGCGCTCAAGCTCCGGCAGCGGCAATTGGCGCACCACGCGCGTGCTCGGCCCCACCTACTGGAGCACAGAGCGGGCAAGCTTTGCGCGGCAAAACCTCGAAGCCTCGCGCCGCATGGCCACGGAGCAGCCGATATCGCCGGCTGGAAAACATGTGGGCAGCAATGCCAAGCGCGGTGGGTTTGGCTCCACCGGGCGGGTGTTTTCATCTGGTGGCGGCTGATTAAACACGCAGTATCCACGGGCTTTTTCAGCCATTTTTGCCTCAAAAGGCGCATCAAACCTGCGTGTAGCAAAACTGATTTTTATGATTCTTGAACGCTTCACACCCCGAACGCACTGGCGCGCGCAGTTTGAAGAGCTGGGTTTTCTATTTCACAGCATCGACGGCGTGTACTGGGATGAAACCCGCGCCTACCGCTTTAGCGCTGCGCAAATTGATCTGCTTGAAGAAGCGACCGAAGAGCTGCACGCCATCGCACTGCAAGCCGCGCAAGTGGTGATTGGCAGCGACGAGTGGCTCACGCGTTTTGCGATTCCGCCGGCCGTGTGGCCGTGGATTCGCAGCAGCTGGGGCAACGGCCAGAACATGGATGCACTGGAAGGCTTCACCCTGTTTGGCCGCTTTGATTTTTCGTGGGACGGCACTGGCATGCCCAAAATGCTCGAGTACAACGCCGACACGCCCACCGCGCTACCCGAGACCAGCATCGCGCAGTGGGCGTGGCTGCAAGATGTGCGCAAGGATGCAGACCAGTTCAACAGCCTGCATGAAAAGTTGATCGAGCGCTGGCAGGCGTACAAACGGATTGCGCCGTTTTCAAAGCTGCATTTTGCGTGTGCCGACAGCGAAGAAGATTGGGGCAATCTGGAATATCTGCGCGATACCGCCGTGCAAGCAGGCTGGAATACCGAGTCACTGCTCATTGACCATGTGGGTTTTAACGGCACGCAGTTCACCGACAAACAAGATGCAAGCATCGCCGCCTGCGCAAAACTCTACCCGTGGGAATGGATGGTGCGCGAAGAGTTTGCGCAGGATTTGCCGGCAAGCACCACGCGCTGGCTGGAGCCGCCGTGGAAAATGGTGCTCTCCAACAAAGCCATCTTGCCGGTGATGTGGGCGCTGTACCCGGACTGCCCGTACCTGCTGCCGGCCGAGTTTTCACCCGAGAAGATCAAAGGCGATTTTGTCCGCAAGCCCATGCTCTCGCGCGAAGGCGCCAACGTGACGCTGGTGCAGGGCGGCCGTGCCTGGCAAGAAGACGGCCCGTACGGCGGCGAGGGCTACATCTACCAAGCCGCGGCGCCGCTGCCCTGCTATGACAATGCCTACACCTGCATCGGCTCCTGGGTGGTGGGCGATAAGGCCGCGGGCATCGGCGTCCGCGAAGACGAATCACCCATCACCAAAAACACCAGCCGTTTTGTGCCGCATTATTTTGACTAGAAGAGGTTCACAACAATGATCGCTCAATCGCTTAGCGGCCTGCCTGCATTTGCCGCTTACTTTGCCGCTGCGCTCGCGCTCACCGCGCTGTTTGTCGCGGTGTACGTGCGCATTACGCCCTATCCTGAGCTGCAATTGATCCGCCAAGGCAACACAGCTGCCGCACTGAGTTTGGGCGGCGCTACCCTGGGCTTTGTGATTCCGCTGGCCTCGGCTATTGAACATAGCGTGAGCCTGCCTGACATGGTGATCTGGGGCCTGCTCGCGTTTGTGGCGCAGGTGATTGTGTTTTTTCTGGTGCGCTTGCTGTTGCCAACGCTCTATGCAGACATCGCCGCGGATAAAACCGCCGCCGGTGTGTGGCTAGGCGTATGCGCGCTCGCGGGCGGGGTGCTCAATGCGGCGTGTATGACATATTAAGGCCTGGTTTTGCGTTGATGACTCTTTATCCATGCGCTTTTTGAAGCAAAAATGGCTCAAAACCCTTATGGATATTGCGTACAGCGCTCTCAATTCCTCTTTTCGGCACGTATCAGCTTGCCTTGATCGCCGCCTTTACGCGTGGCCAGGCGGCGCGATGCGCTCTCACTGCCGCGCACAAGTTGCGCGCGCTCCTCTGCCACATAGCGCGGCCCCAAGACGTGCATGCTTTTCTTGCCGGCACCCGGCGATTTGTCTGACTCGGGCAGGCACAGCGCAGGGTCGGCCCAGTCGCGCAGGCAGTCTGGAATAGAGGCATAGGTGTCTTGCAGGGTTTCCGGCGGCTTGCTGCAGCCGGCCATGGCAAGCGCCAGCACTGCCAAAAAACATAGGGGATACGTACGGTTCAAGTTCATGCCGATAGTCTCGCACAACTTGCGCCGCAGGTTGCAAACCAGGGTGCGCGCCACGGCTGGCTAAAATAGCGGTCTTTCCTGTGGGTTTTGCTTCATTTCAACGATAAGCGCCATGCCAACCGCCTCTAAAGCCCTAGCAGTCACCCCGTTTTCCCCGCTTGCCAACGCCATCCGTGCCCTGTCGATGGACGCCGTGCAAAAAGCCAACTCCGGCCACCCCGGCATGCCGATGGGCATGGCAGAAATTGCCGCGGCACTCTGGGCGCCGCAGTTTGGCAACCTTAAAGTCAACCCGGCCGACCCAGACTGGATTAATCGTGACCGCTTTGTACTTTCCAATGGCCACGGCAGCATGCTGCAGTACGCGCTACTGCACCTCACCGGCTTCAATTTGCCGATGAAGGAAATTGAAAACTTTCGCCAACTGCACAGCAAAACCCCCGGTCACCCCGAGGTGCATATCACCCCCGGCGTAGAAACCACCACCGGCCCGCTGGGGCAAGGCCTTGCCAACGCGGTAGGCATGGCGCTGGCGGAGCGGCTGCTCGCGGCGGAGTTCAACACCAAAGAGCACGTGGTGGTTGATCACAGCACCTACGTGTTTTTGGGCGACGGCTGCCTGATGGAAGGCATCAGCCATGAAGTGTGCTCGCTCGCCGGCACGCTGCGCCTGTCCAAGTTGATTGCAGTGTATGACGACAACGGCATTAGCATCGACGGCGAAGTCAAACACTGGTTTACCGACAACACGCCGCAGCGTTTCACGTCTTACGGCTGGAACGTGATTGCCGATGTCGATGGCCACGACGTGTACGCGATAGATGCCGCACTCAAGCAAGCGCAGATCAATGCCATGACCGACAGTGGCCCCACCATCATCTGCGCCAAGACCATCATCGGCAAAGGCGCGCCTAATCTGGGCGGAACAGACAAAGTACACGGCGCCGCGCTGGGTGAAAAAGAAATCGCTGCGACGCGTGAATCACTGGATTGGAAACACGCGCCGTTTACGGTGCCGCAAGACATCTACAACACCTTCTCGCTCAAAGCGCGCGGCACAGAATTGCAAAAGCAGTGGCAGGCACAGTTTGACGCGTACGCCGCCGCGCACCCCGACAAAGCCAAGCAACTGAAGCGCCGCATGTCCGGCATGCCATCGGGCAAGCTGGATGCGAGCTTGAACGGTCTGGTCGGCCAGATGATGGAAAAGGGCGAAACCCTGGCCACGCGCAAAGCGAGCCAGCAGGCCATTACGCATCTTGTGCAAGTGATGCCGGAGCTGGTCGGTGGCAGCGCAGATCTGACCGGCAGCAACTTCACTGACTGGAAAGACGCCGCGCCGCTGCGCGTAGACGCGCAAGGCTTTCACGCCGGCCGCCACATCAACTATGGCGTGCGCGAATTTGGCATGAGCGCGATTGGCAACGGCATGGCGCTGCACGGCGGCATCATTCCGTTCAGCGGCACGTTTTTGACGTTTGCAGACTATTCACGCAACGCGCTGCGCATGGCGGCGCTGATGAAGCTGCGCAATATTTTTGTGTTCACGCATGACTCGATCGGCCTGGGTGAAGACGGCCCCACGCACCAAAGTGTGGAGCACGCCGCCAGCCTGCGCCTGATTCCCAACATGGATGTGTGGCGCCCCTGCGATACGGTAGAAACCGCCGCCGCCTGGGCCAGCGCCGTCACCCGCGTAACCGGCCCCACATCGCTCTTGCTCAGCCGCCAGAACCTGCCGTTTGTAAAGCGCGAAGGCACTGCAGAAGAAGTGCACGCCCGCATCCGCAAGGGCGGCTACGTGCTCAAAGAAGCCGCGGGTGGGTTGAAATCCCTGCAGGCCGTGATTGTTGCCACCGGCTCAGAAGTCGCGCTCGCGCTACAGGCGCAAGAGCAACTGGCCGCGCAAGGCGTGCACGTACGCGTAGTTTCCATCCCTTCCACCACAACCTTTGATAAACAACAACCCGGATACAAGAGCACGGTATTGCCAGAAGGCGTGCCGCGGGTTGCAATTGAGGCTGGTGTGACAGATTTTTGGTGGAAGTACCGCGTCGACGCCGTGATAGGAATTGATACGTTTGGTGAAAGCGCGCCGGCGGGGGCGCTGTTCAAGCATTTCAATATCACGACAGAAAATCTGGTGAGAACCGTAAAAGATTTGGTCTAGCGTCCACCGTTTGAGGTCTAGCGTACCCACGCTGGACGCTCAACGCTAGGCGCTCGACCCATAACTTCAATTTGAGGAGCAATCACAATGACAATCAAAGTAGGCATCAACGGCTTCGGCCGCATCGGGCGCATGGTGTTTCGCGCGGCGGTTCAGCATTTTCCGAATATCGAGATTGTGGGCATCAACGACCTACTGGAGCCGGACTATCTGGCTTACATGTTGCAGTATGACAGTGTGCATGGCCGCTTTAGGGGCAGCATTCAGGTTGAAGGCAATACGCTGATTGTGAATGGCAAGAAGATTCGCTTGACCGCGGTCAAGAACCCGGCAGAACTGAAGTGGGACGAAGTCGGTGCGCACGTCGTAGTGGAATCCACTGGCCTGTTTTTGGATAACGCTACCGCAAGCGCGCACCTGACCGCAGGCGCGAAAAAAGTAGTGATGAGCGCGCCTTCCAAAGACGACACGCCGATGTACGTGTTTGGCGTGAACCACGCGAGCTACAAAGGCGAAGCGATTATTTCCAACGCGTCTTGCACCACCAATTGTTTGGCACCGGTAGCCAAAGTGCTCAATGACAAATGGGGCATCAAACGCGGTCTGATGACCACCGTGCACGCTGCTACCGCCACGCAAAAAACCGTGGACGGCCCGAGCAACAAAGATTGGCGCGGCGGCCGCGGTATTTTGGAAAACATCATTCCTTCATCCACCGGCGCGGCCAAGGCCGTGGGCAAAGTGATTCCAGAGCTGAATAAAAAGCTTACCGGCATGGCGTTTCGCGTGCCGACTTCAGATGTATCGGTGGTTGATCTGACGGTTGAGCTGGTGAAGCCGGCAACGTACGAAGAAATCTGCGCAGAGATGAAAGCGCAAAGCCAGGGCGCGCTCAAAGGTGTGCTCGGCTACACAGAGGACAAAGTGGTGGCCACCGATTTTCGCGGCGAAGTGTGCACGAGTGTGTTTGATGCGGACGCAGGCATTGCGCTGGACTCGACCTTTATCAAGGTGGTGAGCTGGTATGACAATGAGTGGGGTTACAGCAATAAGACGCTGGAGATGGTTCAAGTCGTCGGCAAATAATTCCCCTCCCCTGCGAGCAGGGGAGGGTTAGGGTGGGGTTCGGCGCTGATGACGTGCCGGCCCTGCATAAAACCCCCTCCCAACCTCCCCCTGCGCGCAGGGGGAGGGGCTTAAAAACTTGAATCATGACCAAAACCGTTCTCACTCTCTCCGACGTCAACCTCAAAGGCCAGCGCGTATTCATTCGCTCTGATCTCAACGTGCCGCAAGACGACGCCGGCAACATCACGGACGACACGCGCATCCGCGCATCCGTGCCAGCGATCAAGCAGGCACTCGACGCCGGCGCGGCGGTGATGGTCACGTCGCACCTGGGCCGCCCCACAGAAGGCGAGTTCAAGCCAGAAGATTCGCTGGCACCGATTGCCACGCGATTGAGTGAATTGCTGGGCAAACCCGTGCGCCTGCAACAAAACTGGGTGGATGGCGGCTTTGCGGTGAACGCGGGTGAAGTGGTACTACTTGAAAACTGCCGCGTCAACAAAGGCGAGAAAAAAGATGACGAAGCACTCGCCAAAAAATACGCGGCGCTGTGCGATGTGTATGTGAACGACGCGTTTGGCACCGCGCACCGCGCAGAAGCCACCACCCACGGCATCGCACGTTTTGCCAAGCATGCTGTGGCCGGGCCGCTCATGGCGGCGGAGATTGAAGCGCTGACCAAAGCGCTGGCCGCGCCCAAGCGGCCGCTGGTGGCGATTGTGGCGGGCAGCAAGGTTTCGACCAAGCTCACCATTCTCAAATCGCTGGCGGAAAAGGTGGATCAACTCATCGTGGGCGGCGGCATTGCCAACACTTTCATGGCTGCCAATGGGCTGCCGGTGGGCAAGAGTTTGTGCGAGCATGAACTGCTGGCAGAGGCCAAAGCCATCATGGACATGATGACCAAGCGTGGCGCAACGGTGCCAATTCCTACCGATGTGGTGGTGGCAGATAAATTTGCCGCAGACGCCAAGGCCACCATCAAGTCCGCTAAAGATGTGGCAGCAGATGACATGATTTTGGACATCGGCCCGCAGACCACCGCGCAGCTTGCCGGCATGCTCAAAAGTGCCGGCACGATTGTGTGGAATGGCCCGGTCGGTGTGTTTGAGTTTGACGCATTTGCCAAAGGCACCGAAGGGCTCGCGCGCGCGATTGCTGATTCACCGGCGTTTTCCATTGCCGGTGGTGGCGACACGATTGCGGCCATCAACAAGTTCGGCATTGCGGACAAGGTGAGCTACATCAGCACGGCCGGCGGCGCATTCTTGGAGTTTTTGGAAGGCAAAACATTGCCTGCGGTGGCTGCGTTGCAAGCGCGCATGGCGGGCTAGCAGCACATAATCGGCCGGCATTCGTGCCTGCCGGATACGACTGTCATGCTGCTGCGCGGAATGTAATTTTGTTACATTTTGAGCGCAGTTCTGCTAGGCTATGCACATGAGTACATCGCCCATTACCTCCGCTCCCGTGCGCATCACGCGCGACACCAAAATTGTGGCCACACTTGGCCCGGCAAGTTCGTCGCCCGAAGTGCTCGAGCGTTTGCTGCGCGCCGGCGTGAACGTGGTGCGCCTGAATTTTTCGCACGGCAGCGCGCAGGATCATCTTGACCGCGCCAAGCTCGTGCGCGAGATCAGCCAGAAAGTCGGCAAAGAAGTGGCCATCATGGCCGACTTGCAAGGCCCGAAAATCCGCGTGGGAAAGTTTGCAGACGGCAAGGTGCAGCTTGAAATTGGCGCGCCGTTTGTACTGGATGCGTCGCGCACCGAGCCGGGCGACATCAACGGCGTGGGGCTGGATTACAAAGAGCTGCCGCGCGATGTGCGTGCCGGCGATATTCTGTTGCTGAACGATGGCCTGATCGTGCTCACGGTAGACAAAGTGGTGGGCGAGGCGATTCACACCAAAGTCAAAATCGGTGGTGAGCTGTCCAACAACAAAGGCATCAATCGACAAGGCGGCGGCCTGTCTGCGCCGGCGCTGACGGCGAAAGACATGGACGACATCAAGACCGCCATGCTGCTTCAGGCCGACTATGTGGCCGTGAGCTTTCCCAAGAACGCGACGGACATGGAAATGGCGCGCCAGCTGTGCGGTGTGGCCGGTATGGCGCAGCGCCATAAGCCGGGGCTGATCGCCAAGATCGAGCGCGTGGAAGCAATTCAGCCCGGCGTGCTGGAGTCGATTCTGGATGCGTCCGACGGCATTATGGTCGCGCGTGGTGACTTGGCGGTAGAGGTTGGCAACGCCGCCGTACCCGCGCTGCAAAAGCGCATGATCAAACTGGCGCTCGCCAAAGACAAAGTGGTGATTACGGCCACGCAGATGATGGAGAGCATGATCCAAAACCCGGTGCCTACGCGTGCCGAGGTGAGCGACGTAGCCAACGCCGTGCTGGACGGTACCGATGCGGTGATGCTCAGCGCAGAAACCGCTTCTGGCAAATACCCGGTGGAAACCGTTGAAGCCATGGCAAGCATTTGCCTGGAAGCAGAGCTGGCCGAGCATATCGAGCTGGACGGCGACTTCATCAACAAAACGTTCAGCCGCATTGATCAAACCATTGCCATGGGCGCGCTGTTTACCGCGCATCACCTGGGCTGCAAAGCCATCATCGCGCTGACGGAGTCTGGCTCCACGCCGCTGTGGATGAGCCGCCATAAAACTCACACGCCGGTATACGCGCTCACCCCCAAGCTCGCCACGCAGCGCAAGATGGCGCTGTACCGCAACGTGCGCCCGCTGCTGATGGATTCCAGCAATGACCGTGACACCGCGCTCTCGCAAGCCGAAGCAGAACTCAAGCGCCGCGGCCTGCTGCGCAGTGGCGATGTGTATGCCATTACCTGCGGCGAGCCGATGGGCCACCCCGGTGGCACCAACATGCTCAAGATCGTGCGGGTGGGGTAAGCGGCACTGGTGGGTGATGTGTGACGAGTGATGGAAACTGCTGCGCTCTCACACATCGTCATTCCGAGCAAAGCGAGGAATCTCGTATTGCTCAGAATCACAGCAATTTCAATCTGCTTTACGCAATATCCATGCGCTTTTCCAGGCAAAAATGGCTGAAAAGGCGCATGGATATTGCGTAGATGCTTCTAAATAGTGTTCCAAATCTCAAATAAAGGGCCGCCCCAACATCGCCTGCGCAAACGTCCAAACGGTGAGTAGCGTAAAGGCCGCGGTAAAGCTCCACACTGCTGCACGCGCCGCCTTCTCGCTTTGTATGCGGCTGGCTAGCCACGCAAACGCAGGGATGAAGTGCATGGCGTGAATGCCAAAAAAGTGCGCCACACGCAGATCACCACCGTCGCGCGACCACTTGAAAATCGGCAGGCCGTTTGCATCGGATAGTGTGCCGCCCACCCAATGCCCGCTGCCGGCAGACATGATGCCGCCAAACGTGGCGCCCAGCATAAACGTCAAGATCAACCCCAGCGCCAGCCCGAGCCGCAGGGCAGGGTGAATACTGGCGATGCTGCCGCGCGCAACCATCATGCCCTGAACCAGGGCGGTGGAATTCAGTACTAGCGCTCCAACACCCATCGCCGAATACATGGCGATAGTAAAAGCGCTTGAAAAATTCCAGTGCGATGCCACGCCGCGCGCGCCTTGCAGCGTGATGTAGGCAATCTCAAAAAACGCGGTGATCACCGCGGCCCACACCACGTATCGGCCGGCGCGGGTTTTGTCCGCCCCTGCAGGCAGCGCCAGAAAGAACGCAGCAAGCGTGATGAGGTACACGCCCACAGAGGCCTGAAACTTCATCGGCTTGATCCACACGTTGATGCCGTTGAGTGTGCGCGTATCCAGCCACAGGCCAAGGCTGCTGGGGAGCAGGAGGGCAAGTATTGCTATACCGCTCCAGAACAGCAGCGGCTGCGCATGCACGATGGAGGATATTGTGATGCTGCCCGCGCCATACGCAGGCAATGATGTGCTGAGTGAAGTTGCCATGATCACGCCTTGTATGTTCAAAGTGATGA
>JBOFGW010000310.1:0-4889 GCA_051649325.1 Burkholderiaceae bacterium
GCCGCAAGCGTGTTCTTTCAAATGTTTGGCATGCGGCGCCGTGTCTGTGCCCAGAAAAAACCTGGGGTTCCCGCTGGTAGCCGCTTCGACCAGTGCCAGGCGATGTACTTCACGCTTGAGCACCGGCAGGCAATAAAAATGCGGGCGGATGCCGCCTGAAAAAATCGCGTTGCGGGTGTAGAGCAAATGCTGCGGCGTAATTGTCGCTGCGACCGGGCCGCTTGCATCGGTGACGTACTGCGCCGCTTCTTTGGTGGTGATGTGTTCAAACACCACCTTCAACTCCGGCATTGCTGCGCGCAGCGGAATCATCACTTGCTCGATAAATCGCGCTTCGCGGTCAAACAGATCCACATGCGCATCCGTCACCTCGCCGTGCACCAGAAACGGCAGGCCGCGCTGTTGCATGCGCTCGAGCGTTTTGTAGGTTTTGCGGATGTCTGTCACGCCTGCGTCGCTGTTAGTGGTGGCACCGGCGGGGTAGAGCTTGACGCCCTTGACGACGCCACTATCCACCGCGCGGTCAATCTCTTCCGGGGGTGTATTGTCGGTGAGATACAGCGTCATCAGCGGGTCAAAGTCCATGCCCTGCGTAGCGGCAAGAATGCGCTCGCGATAGGCAACGGCTTGCGCGGTGGTGGTGACCGGCGGCTTGAGGTTGGGCATGACAATTGCGCGCTTGAACTGCCGCGCGGTGTATTTGGCCACGGCCTGCAGTGCTTCACCGTCGCGCAGATGGACGTGCCAGTCGTCTGGCTGAGTGATTTGAAGTGATTGCATGGCCGCTATGTTAGCGGCCTACAGAATCACAAATTTTCAGGAGTTGAAAGTAGAGTACGCAATATCCATGGTGAACGCGGGGTTTCGGCAGGCATTGCCTGCCGCCGCGTGAACGGCGAGCGCTTGCAAGCGCGAGCTCCCTGCGTACAAGCAAATTCTTACGCGGGTTCTGAGCCATTTTTGCTCGAAAAGACGCATGGATATTGCGTAGTTGAGTGTGAAAACCGACTACCGCCCCAGCCCCCAGCCCTGCGCAATTGCCTGCGACTCCAGCGACTCGCGCCGCAGCAGCGCAGTTTGGCGTAGCTGCTGCAAGTTGGCCTCGCGCTGCGTGCCGGCAGCGTCGCGCGGCGCGGCCTGTGTTTTGCGCAAGTCGATCTCGATACGGTCGATATCGCGGTCGACATCACCAATCAACTTGCCGTGCTCATACGCTCTGAGCCAGTTTGCAGCTTGCGGCCCGCTGCACACACCTTTGTACTCGCGCCCGAGGCGACCTTGGATCAAGGCGTGGCGCGGCTCGCAATAGCGCGTGTTGCCGCGCTCCCAGCCTTCAAAAAAATCGCTGCGGTCGCCGGATACGCCGACTTCAGCGCAGATGGCGTTGCCTGCTTTCCAGGCTGCGTCTTTGGGCTGACCTTCAAAGCCGGCCAAGTCACCGCGGCCAGTCCAATTGGCTTTTTTGCAGTCTTGCATGGTCTTGGATGGCGTAGAACACGCAGTGAGTGCAATGGCCAAAGCCATCAACAAAAAGATGCGCATGATGAACCTCCAGGCGAGAATGAATGTGTTGACGGCGCACACTTACAACCACCGCCAATGCGTTTGGCTACAGCACGACGATCGCCCGGTAGTCGTTGACATTGGTGCGGGTGGGGCCAGTAGTGATGAGGCCGCCCGCAGCCTGCCAAAACCCAAAACTATCCTGCGCATCGGCGTAGCGTTTCAAGTCTTGGACAGCAGCGCGCGCCAACAGTTCTGTATCAAACCACGCGCCTGCATTGCTTTCAGAGCCGTCGATGCCGTCAGTATCGCAGGCAATCGCAGCGATATTGGTAACCGCATGTAACTCACGCGCCAGTTGCAGTAAAAACTCGCCGCAGCGCCCGCCGCGGCCCTTGCCTTGATTGGCCGCGCGCAAAGTCACCGTGCATTCCCCGCCGGAGATTAGTGCCATCGGTTTGGGCCAGTAGCCCGGCGCAGCGCGAATCTGCCGCACTAGCGCGGCGTAGACCTTGGCCACTTCCGTGGCTTCACCGGTGACCGTATCGCCCAGCACAATCGGCGTAATGCCTTGCTGATGAAAGTACACCGCCGCCGCTTGCAGACTTTTTTGCGCAGTAGCGATGACGCGATTCTCCACTCGCGCAAACAGCGGCGCGCCGGGCTTAGGCGTTTCAGCAAGCTCACCGGCTGCGCCGCGCGCAAGGTGGCGCGCAACCGCTTCCGGCACCGACACGCCGTAGTGCGCGATGACGGCTTGCGCGTCTGCATACGTGCTCGGGTCAGGCACGCACGGGCCGGAAGCAATTGCAGACGGATCGTCACCCGCAACATCCGAAATCAAGAGCGCAAGCACGCGCGCTTTGGTCGCGGCAGCCAAACGCCCGCCCGCGATGGCAGACAAATGCTTGCGCACCACATTCATCTGCTCAATTGGTGCGCCGCATGCCAGCAGCGATTGCGTCACGGCGCGCAGATCATCCATGCTCAAACCCGCCGCCGGCAGCGAGAGCAAGCTGGAGCCGCCGCCAGAGATGAGTGCGATGAGCAAATCGCCGCTCGACAAACCCTTGGCTATCTGCAAGATGTCCGCCGCTGCTTGCGCGCCGGCGGCATCCGGCACTGGATGGCTCGCCTCCACCACCTTGACGCGCTGCGGCCCTTCGCCTTGCGCATAGCCGTGCGCATAGCGCGTGACTACCAGCCCCGAGAGCGGCGCGTTGGCGGGCCACGCACGGTCCACCGCGAGCGCCATGCTTGCGCCCGCCTTACCGGCACCGACGACAACCGTCCGCCCTTCTTTACCCGGCCGCGGCAAATGCGCAGCCACAATCTGCAGCGGATCAGCAGCCGCCACCGCCGCAGCAAAGCTGCGCTCAAGCAGCGTTTGGGTGTTGATCACAATGCTGCGGCGATGGCTTTGCCCAAGTCAACCGTGTTGCCCTTACCGCCGATGTCTGCTGTCAGCGGCGCATGTTCGGGGCCGGCCGCGAGCACAGATTCAATCGCGGCCAGCACCGCATCGTGTGCCTGCCTGTAGCCAAGCCAGTCAAGCATCATCGCGCCACACCAAATTTGGCCGATGGGATTGGCCACGCCTTTGCCCGCGATGTCTGGCGCGCTGCCATGCACCGGTTCAAACAGGCTTGGCGCGGTGCGGTCAGGGTTCAGGTTGGCGGACGGTGCAATGCCAATCGTGCCGCACACCGCTGGGCCTAGATCGCTCAAAATATCGCCGAACAAATTGCTTGCGACCACCACATCAAACACCTGCGGGCGCTGGACAAAGTGCGCGGTCAAAATGTCGATATGAAATTGATCGACTTTGATTTGCGGATAATGCGCCGCCATCGCCTTTACCCGCTCATCCCAATACGGCATAGTGATAGAGATGCCGTTGCTCTTGGTGGCGGACGTTAAGTGCATCGCCGGCCGCTTTGCGGCCTGTTCAAAGGCAAACTTGAGCACCCGGTCAACGCCGGTACGCGTCATCACGGTTTCTTGAATCACCAGTTCGCGCGGTGTGCCTTCAAACATGCGCCCGCCGATGCTGGAGTATTCGCCTTCAGTGTTCTCACGCACGATCAGCATGTTGATGTCGCCAGGTTTGCGGCCTGCCAGCGGCGTTTTAATGCCGGGCATGAGTTTGGCGGGGCGCAGATTGATGTATTGATCAAACTCGCGCCGGAATTTCAGCAAGCTACCCCACAGCGACACGTGGTCGGGCACCGTGGCCGGCCAACCGACTGCGCCAAAGAAAATGGCTTCGCATTTACTGAGTTGCGCTTTCCAATCATTGGGCATCATCTGCCCGTGCTTGGCGTAGTAGTCACAACTGGCAAAGTCAAAGTGATCAAACTTTAGATCAATGCCAAATTTGCGCGCAGCCGCATCCAGCACGCGCAAGCCTTCGGGAACTGTTTCTTTACCAATACCGTCACCGGCAATCACTGCAATGTTGTGGGTCATGTTTTTCCTTGAGGATTCTTAAAGAAATTGTTTGATTTCAGCCAGCAGCGCATCCGCCGCTTCTTCTGGAATGTAATGGCCGCAGGGCACCGTGCGGCCACGCACGTCCACCGCGTATTGGCGCCAGATGTTCAGCGTGTCAAAGCACTGCGCAACCACACCATGCTCGCCCCACAAAACGAGGAGCGGGCACTGCACCTTTTCACCGGTCTGTCGTGACGCACGATCATGCTCCAAATCAATCGTGGCCGCGGCGCGATAATCGTCGCAGATGCCCTCTGCCCAACCGGGCAATTTCGCGCAGCGCAGATATTCAGCCATCGCCGCCGGTGCAAACGCAGATAGACCCGCATGCCGGCTACCCATGACGCTTGTGACATACAGCTCAGGATCAGCCGCAATCATGCGCTCCGGCAATGGCGCGCGCTGAATCAGAAAAAACCAGTGCCAGTACTTGCGTGCAAATAGTTCGGTAGTGCCTTCGTACATCGCTAGCGTGGGCGCAATATCCAGCAGCACGGCGCGCTCAACCGCTTGCGGATGATCCAGCATGAGCCGATGCGCGACGCGCGCGCCGCGGTCATGTGCGAGCAGGCGAAACTTTGGCAGGCCAAGCTGCTGCATCAGCGCGACCATGTCTTGCGCCATCACGCGCCTGCTGTACGGTGCGTGATCTTCTGTGACCGGCGGCCGGGTGGTGTCGCCATAGCCGCGAATGTCTGCCAGCACGACGGTGAAGCGCTTGATCAGCTCTGGCGCGATCTTGTGCCAGATCACGCGGGTTTGCGGGTGGCCGGCCAGGCACAGCAGCGGCGGGCCTGCGCCGCCCATGGAGTAATGCACGGTGATGCCGTTCACCGCGGCAGCGCCGTGTGTAAAGCCTGGCAACAATTCATTCAGAGCATTCATGCACAAAG
>JBOFGW010000311.1:0-2327 GCA_051649325.1 Burkholderiaceae bacterium
AGTTACGCCTTCACCGGCCGCTTTGCAAGCTTTCTTTGCAGCGTTCTGCGGTGCATCTTCAGCGCTCGCGCAGTTGCACTGATATTGCCCTCATGCTCGGCCAGCACGCGCTGAATATGCTCCCACTCCAGGCGGTCAACGCTCATCGGGTCGTCCGGCACTTCGGCGGGATGTTCTTCTGGATTCAGTGAAAACGCGTTGAGAATCGCGCTGACATCGGCCGGCTTGGTCAGGTAGTTAATTGCGCCCAGCTTGATGGCATCGACCGCCGTGGCAATGCTGGCGTAACCGGTCAGCACCACAATCTGCACACCGGGCGCGGCGTGCTTGAGCTTGGGCAAGGTGCGCAGGCCGGATTCACCGGGCATCGACAAGTCCAGCAAAATGCGCTGCGGTGCGATGTTTGCCAGCTTTGCCAGCGCATCATCGCCGCTTTGCGCGGTATCCACCGTAAAGTCGCGCCGCGTGAGCGTGCGTGCGAGCACGGTGCGAAACACCTCATCATCATCCACCAACAAAAAATCCACGGCTTGCTTCACTTTTCCACCTTTATTTTCAACGTCACGCGAGCGCCGGCGACGCTGCTTTCCACCATGCGGTTCTCTGCTGAAAGCGCGCCGCCCAGATGTTCCAGTGCGCTCTTGGCCAGATAAAGCCCCAGCCCGCGGCCGCCGCTGCGCGCGCTGACAAACGGTTCACCAAACCGCTCCAGCACCTGTGGGGCAAATCCGGGGCCACGGTCACTCACATGCACCAGCACTTCGCCGGCAGCTACATCCACCAGCACTTCCACCGGCGCGCGGCTCATCACCCGTGCATTATCCAGCACCGTCACCAGGCTCTGCGTGATGAGCGGATCAGCCAACATCGGCGCGCTCGCCGCCACAGTCAATTGCACATGGCCTTGCGGGTTGAGCAGTTCGTAGTCGCGCACCACTTGCCCGGCCCACTGCCCGGCATCCACGGTAGCGGTGGTGCTGGTAAGCGTGTCGCGCGCGGTGTCTGTCAGCCGCGCCAGAATTTGCTTGCAGCGCGTAAGCTGCGCCGCGAGTAGCTGCGCATCTTCGCGCGCGGCGGGCGTGGCCGCTTCTTGCGCCAGCTCTTGCGCGAGCAGCGTCATAGTGTTGAGCGGCGTGCCCAGTTCATGCGCAGCGCCGGCGGCCAGCGCGCCAATGGCCACCATGCGGTCTTGCTTGAGCAGGGTTTCACGCGCCTTGGCCAGCGCCTCGTCACGCGCGCGTGCAGAGCGCGACAGCTCAATCACAAAGCCGGCAATCATGCCGATGCACAGCGTCAAACTGACCCAAACACCCATGCGCTGCCAGAACGATGCGTCCAGCTCAAGCGGCCAGCGCATCGGCACATTGACGACCGAAATCACTGACAGCCCCACCAGCGTGAGCAGCCCGATCAGTGACGCAAGATGCGCCGGCAGCAGCACTGCTGCGGCCGCGACCTGCAGCAGATAGAACATCGCAAACGGATTGGAAATACCGTCCGACAGCGCAAGCTGCAACGTAAGCGCGACCACATCCACTGTGAGCTGCACAAACAGCTCCGCCGCTTCGGCGCCCTTGCCGCTGCGGATGCGCCAAGCGGTGTAAATGTTGAGCAGCGCCAGCCCCAGCCACACCAGCACCATCGGCTGCCACGATAGATCGATCCCCAACAACAGCGTGGCGGCCAGAATCGCACCGGCTTGCCCGACCAGCGCGATCGTGCGCAGGGCGAACAGCGCTTCCAAACCGCGATCGCGACCGGCGTCTGCGGCCCAAGCGAAGGGTGAGGTTCTCGAAGAGGAGCCGTTGGATTCAGGCATGCGCGCATTGTGCCTCAGTCACCCTTTGCGATAACCCTTCTAAACTTCGGGTATGCCCGCCATCGTCCTTGCCACACTCAACGCCCGCTACACCCACGCCTCGCTGGGTCTGCGTTATTTGCGCGCCAACCTGGGCGTGCTGCGGCAAGACAGCGCAATTGCGGAGTTTGTGATCGGCGATGATCCCAAACAGGTGGTGGAAAAGCTGCTCGCAGAGGCGCCGCGCATCATCGGCTTTGGCGTGTACATCTGGAATGTGGATGAAACCACGCGCATCATCGCGCTGCTTAAACGCGTGGCGCCGCACGTAGCGATTGTGATTGGCGGGCCGGAGGTGAGTTACGAGCTGGATGAACAGCGCATCTGCGCACTGGCGGATTACGTGATCACCGGCTGGGGTGACATCACCTTTGCCAAGCTGTGCACCGCCATTCTGCACGGCCCCAAGCCGCTGATGAAGGTGCATGCCGGCGAGCAGCCCAAGATGGACGACATCGCCTACCCGTAT
>JBOFGW010000312.1:0-5181 GCA_051649325.1 Burkholderiaceae bacterium
AGCCCACGCTGCGCGCAATGCGTACCAGCTCCTTCGGGTCGTCGGGCAGCGCGCCTTCTGAGCCGGGCACAGTGGGCACGCCGGTGCGCTTCATCGCGTCTTTGGCGCTGACTTTGTCGCCCATCAGGCGGATCGATTCTGCCTTGGGGCCGATAAACACAAACCCGCTTTGCTCCACGCGCTCGGCAAAATCCGCGTTCTCGCTCAAAAAACCGTAGCCGGGGTGGATCGCTTCCGAGTCCGTCACTTCTGCCGCAGCGATGATCGCGGCCATGTTCAGATAGCTATCGCGGGAAGGCGGCGGGCCGATGCACACGGATTCGTCCGCCAGCTTGACGTACTTGGCCTCGGTATCGGCCTCGGAATGCACCACCACGGTCTTGATGCCCATCTCGCGGCAGGCGCGCTGCACTCTTAGAGCGATTTCGCCGCGGTTGGCGATCAGAATTTTTTCAAACATATTGTTTACGGTCTTGCTCTTTCACACGCGTGCCTGTTCTTCTTCACTCCTCCCCCTGCGTGCAGGGCGAGGTTGGGAGGGGGTTGGTGGAGAATGAGTGTGCTGCCAAGAACCCCACCCTAACCCTCCCCTGCGAGCAGGGGAGGGGATTAACTGCTACTACGCAATATCCATGCGGCTTTCGAGGCAAAAATGGCTCAAAACCCGCATGAATATTGCGTAGAGATGATTGAATGCCCTATGAAACGATAAACAGCGGCTGCCCATACTCCACCGGCTGGCCGTTTTCCACCAGCACCTGGGTAATCGTGCCGTCAAAGCCGCACTCAATTTCGTTCAGGAGCTTCATCGCTTCAATGATGCACACGGTCTCGCCAGACTTGATCGGCTGGCCGACTTCGACAAAATTGGGCTTGCCGGGGCCGGGCGCGCGGTAAAACGTGCCGACCATCGGCGACTTGACCACGTTGCCCGCCGGCACGGCAGGCGCTTCAGCCGCCGCAACTGGCGCGGCCATCGCGGGCGCGGCAGCGGAAGCAGGCTGCGCCGGCATGCTGATCATGGTGGGCGCCTGCATCATCTGGCCGGTTGCACCGCCTTTGACAATGCGGACCTTGCCCTCTCCTTCCGTGACCTCAAGCTCGGTGATGCCCGACTCCGCCACCAAGTCAATCAAGGTTTTTAGCTTGCGAAGATCCATGTTTTTTGCAGGTAGTTAAAGTGAGAAGGGCGAACTTTAGGCGAAATTCCACGAATGTCAAAATCTACGGGCGGGCGGTGCGGCAGACGCAGATATGTTAGCTGCGCTGCTCGTACGTCAGCGCATATTCCACCGCTGCTTCGTAGCCAGCGATGCCCAGGCCGCAGATCTGGCCCACCGACATATCAGCCAGATAAGAATGGTGGCGAAACTCCTCGCGCGCATGCACGTTTGAGAGGTGCACCTCAATAAACGGAATCTCTACCGCCGCAAACGCATCGCGCAGCGCCACTGAAGTGTGTGTGTACGCAGCCGGGTTGATCACAATAAAGTCCACGCCCTCGGCGCGGGCGGCGTGAATCCGGTCGATCAACGCGCCTTCGTGGTTGGACTGAAAGCTGTCCAGCTTGCAGCCGACCTCCAGCGCCATGTTTGCCAGGCGCGCATTGACTTCTGCCAGCGTCGATCGCCCATAAATGTCTGGCTCACGGGTGCCCAGCAGGTTTAAGTTGGGGCCGTGCAGTACAAGGATTTTTCGCGACATGGGCGGGGTTTCGCGTGCATTTAAAGTTGTTTGCGCGGACTTTAGCGGAATTTGCGGTGGCGTTCTAGCTTAAATGCGTGATCCATTCCTGCAGTTCCGATCCTTTCAGCCGCCCCATTTTGCGCTGAACAATCGCGCCTTGGGTGGAGACCAGCACCGTGAAAGGCAAACCGCCGGTGGTGTTGCCAAAGGCTTTGGCAAGCTCGGTTCCGCCAAATCCGGCCGATACCAGCGGGTACGAAACCTGCACTTTTTCCCGAAATTCACGCATGTTGGAGGGTGAATCAATGGCGATGCCGACAAATCGCACATTTTTCGCTGCAGAGGATTTGGCCACCGCATCAAATTCTGGCATTTCTTCCACGCACGGCGCGCACCACGTCGCCCAAAAATTCACCACCACGGCCTTGCCGGCAAATTGGTTCAGCGCAATGGGTTTGCCGTCGGCATCGTTAAACGTCATCGCATAAAACTCTGCTACTGCGCCGTCTGCCGGGGTTGCCGGTGCCAAGCGGCGCCAAGATACTGCCGCGCCCGCCGCCACAGCGGCAACTGCAGCGCCCGCCAGCAGCATGCTGCGCCGGTTCAAGCGGCAGCCCCGAGCAGCGCGCGCAACTGCGCCGCGCTGCCAAACGCTGGCTCGCCCAGCGAGGTTTGGCGCGTGAGCAAACCGCGCGCTGCATCGGCCTCGTACAGCGCCAGCACCACGGGCACGCCGGCGTCTTGCAGCACCATGGCGGTGACGGTGCCGGGCTGGCTGACGTGCGCAACTTCTGTGGGCTCCACTTCGGGGTCAAGATTCATCAGCTCAAATTCCATTGCCTTGATATCCGCCGCAAACAGCAGCAGATGGATGGGCGAGTGCGCGTTCGCCGTGCCGTTCCACACCGCGCCGGCCACCAGCGGCGGCGCGGCCAGCGCGGGGTGGCTCGCGAGCTTGTCCATCCACTTCAGCGCAGTCGCGCGCAGCGCTGCAAGTTCCGCGGGCTGCGTGTCGGATTGATACAGCTCTTGATATAGCCGCAGCTCAAGCGTGACCTCGTCGTTATCCGGCAGCTCCACGCGGCGGTCTGCCAGGCCCATCTGCTTGACCGCCTTTTTCTTGGCAGCGGCGTAGTCCAGGCCTTCTTCGGCAATCAGCCGCGCCGCGTTGGCGGCGATTTCGCTTTTTAGATCGTGTTCCATCACCGGGGTGCTTTCAAGCATGCGTTGATAATAGCGGTTGAGATTGAGTGAAAAGACCATGTTCAGCTATCGCCACGCCTTTCACGCGGGTAATCACGCAGATGTGCTCAAGCACGCCATGCTGCTGCATATCATCGACTACCTCACGCAAAAAGACGGCGCGCTCATGGTGGTGGATACACACGCCGGCGCGGGGTTTTACGGCCTGCAGGATGCCTACGCGCAAAAAAGCGGCGAGTATCTGCACGGTATTGCCAAGCTGTGGGACGCGGCCAATCTGCCACCACTGCTCGCGCAGTATGTCGATGCGATCCGTGCATTCAATGCAGATGGCGTTTTGTCGCGCTACCCCGGCAGCCCCGTGCTGCTGCAACGCCGCCTGCGCGCGCATGACAAGCTGCGGCTGTTTGAATTGCACACGACCGACTTTCCGCTGCTCGCGGACAACATGCGGCAGCTCAACACCAGCCGGCAAATTCAAGTCCAGCAGGCAGACGGCTTTGAAGGACTCAAAGCGTTCTTGCCGCCACCCTCGCGCCGCGGCTTGATCTTGATCGATCCCAGCTACGAAGACAAGCGCGACTACCGCCGCGTGGCTGACGCGCTTGCCGACGCGCTCAAGCGCTTTGCCACCGGCACCTACGCCATTTGGTACCCCGTGCTGGCCCGGCCCGAATCACGCAACCTACCGACTGCATTGATCCGTGCATGTGAAGCCGCGCGCGCCAAATGGCTGCATGCCACGCTGCAGGTCGCGCAGGCGGATGCAGAGGCGAAAGGCCTTGTGGCGAGCGGTATGTTGATCGTCAATCCGCCGTACACGCTGCACGCGGCACTGAACGACGCGCTGCCAACGCTACAGGCGTTGCTGACCGCCGGGCCGGGCGCGGCGCATCAGCTCAGGGTGAGCGCGGAAAAATAGAAAGAGCGAATGTCTAAAAGCACTGTACGCAATATCCATGCGCCTTTTGAGGCAAAAACGCCTGAAAACGCGCATGAATATTGCGTAGTCATCGTTACAATTCGATTATGACGACGCACGCACTTGAAGGCCGCATTCTCACGCCTAGCGGCTTTGTGCAGGGCGCGCTTGAGGTTGCGCAGGGCCGCGTGGTGCGCGTCACAGGTCAGCCAGTTTCTGCGCAGAGCGTGCGCGATAGCGCGCAACCCATCATCCTGCCCGGCTTCATTGACCTGCATGTCCACGGCGCAGGCGGTGTGGACATCATGGAAGGCGGCAACGCGGCAGAGCAGGTGGCGCGTACGCATGTGCGCACAGGCACCACATCGCTGCTGGCCACTACGATGACTGCGCCGCTGGAAGAAATCACGCACGCCATTGCAGCGGTAGAGCCGCTGATTGCGCAGCCGGGCAAAGACGCCGCGCGCGTGCTGGGCATTCACCTGGAAGGGCCGTACATCAACCCCGGCAAGCTGGGCGCGCAGCCGGCCTTTGCGCGGCCCAACTCATTGGAAGAGATTCAGCAGCTTCACACTCACGCGCCGATCCGCCTTGTTACGGTCGCGCCGGAGCTTGAAGGCGGCATTGAATTGATCGTGGCGCTGCGCGCGGCGGGTTTTGTGGTGCAAATCGGCCACACGCTCGGCAGCTATGAAGATGGCGTTGCTGCGCTCGCGGCCGGGGCCAACGGGTTCACGCATTTGTTCAATGCCATGAGCGGCTTGCATCATCGCGCGCCGGGCATCGTCGGTGCCGCACTGGCACACGCGCAGTACGCAGAGATGATTGCGGATTTGCAGCACGTGCATCCTGGTGCGATCAAGGCAGCGCTGCGTGCGATTCCGCATCTGTACTGCGTCACTGATTCCACCGCCGCCACCGGCATGCCCGACGGCGAATATGCGCTGGGCCGCCACCGCGTGCGCAAATGCGGCAACGGCGTGCGCCTGGCTGACGGCACGCTAGCCGGCAGCACACTCACGATGGACGCAGCGCTGCGTAACCTGGTGCAACTGGATTTGCCGCTGGATGATGCCGCGCGTCGTGTATCTACTTACGCAGCACAATTCTTGGGCTTGACCGATCGAGGGCAGCTGACCCCCGGCGCGTTTGCTGATGTGGTGGTGATGAATCATGATCTGCGCGTTGAACAGGTCATGGTGGAAGGGCAGTGGGTGGATCTTGGCCGCTGACGTATTGACGCATGCATCACTCGCGCAGGCGCTGCTAGCAGCCGTGCGCGCGCAGGATTTTGGTGCGACCGCGGATTCAATGCAGCGCGGAGCGGCCATCAAGCACTTTCCCAGCATCGATCTGGCTGTGATCGCCTT
>JBOFGW010000313.1:0-10111 GCA_051649325.1 Burkholderiaceae bacterium
TCGAGCCCGCGGCCACGGCTTCGCGGTAGTACTGCGCGGCGCGGCCATCGTCCCTGGCAACGCCCAGGCCGTTGGCGTGCAGATAGCCCAGATTGTTGATGGCATCTGCATTGCCGCGGTGTGCGCTGCGCTCGTAAAACTGCGCGGCACGTAAATAGTCGCGGGTGGACTCTGCAATGCGGCCGGTCAAATACAGCGCGCGCGCATCGTTCTGTGCGGCCAGCGGCGTGAGCAGTTGCTGCGCCTCAGTCACGCGGCCGCGGCTGGCTCGAATGGTGGCCAGTGGATAGGTTGCTTCTGGGTAGCCGGCGCTGGCGGCTTTTTGCAGCAGCGTGAGCGCTTCGGTCACGCGGTCATTGTTGGTAGAAAGCCCGCCTTCACGCAGGCCCATCAGCGCTTGCGCGAGCAGCGTGTCACGAATCGGCCCTTCAGTTTGTGGGCGCAGCAGCGCCTCGGCTTGGACAAATTGCCGCTGAGTGATCAGCGTGCGCGCTTGATCGAGCGCGGGGGTTTGCGCGTGTGCGTTGGCGGCGCACAGAATGAGTATTGAAGTAGATAAAAAGGCAGAGTACGCAATATCCAAGCGGGTTTTGAGCCATTTTTGCCCGGAAAAGCGCATGGATATTGCGTAAAGCACTTTCATTTTATGCAAACACTTCAAGTAAACGATCCAGGCCACCCTGTGTAATGCCAACCTTCGCTTCGCCACGCACTGCGGGTTTGGCGTGATAGGCCACCGACAGGCCTGCAGAGCGCATCATTGGCAAATCATTCGCACCGTCACCCACGGCAATGGCTTGCGACATTGTGCAGCCGATGTGTTTGCACGCGGCTGCGACGTGCATGCGCTTGCCTTCACCATCGACAATCTCGCCCAGCAGCTCGCCCGTAAGCACGCCGTCTTTTTCTGCAAGCACGTTGCTGTGCGCAAAATCCAGGCCCAGGCGCGTTTTGATGCGCTCAGTAAAAAACGTAAAGCCGCCGGAGACCACCATCGTCTTCCAGCCAAACTTCTTTGCCGCCGCAATCAGTTCCACCGCGCCGGGGTTGAGCTGCAGCCGTTCCTGATACACGCGCTCCATCACCGTAACTGGCGTGCCGGCGATCATCGCTACGCGGCGGCGCAGGCTGTCTTTGTAGTTGGTGATTTCGCCGCGCATCGCGGCTTCTGTAATCGCGGCGACTTCTTTGCCTTTGCCAGCGAATGCGGCAATCTCGTCCAGGCTTTCGATATTGATGAGCGTGGAATCCATGTCAAACGCGATCAGCTTGTAGTCGCTTGCGGCGAGCGGCGGTGTGATGCCTTGCAGGGTCAGGCCTTCAGCCACAGGTTTGAGTAGATTGCTCATGCGCTTGCAGTTTCTTCTTTGGGTTGTGTGGCAATGCCAGCCAGTAGCTTCAGGGCGGTACGCGTCTGGCTTACACGCTCAGCCAAATCTTTGCTGGCGGCGGTGATGCGCAGTTTGTCTTGCCCTTGCATTTTGATGTGGCGGTTCTTTTGGATCAGCATGATCAGATCGTACGGTTCAATCGGCGGGCGGTCACCAAATTGCAGGGTAATACTTTCCCCATGCGCATCCACTTTGGTGATGCCAAGCGCCTTGGCGAGGATGCGCAGCTTATGCGTTTCAATCAGCGCCACGGTTTGTTCCGGCATTTTGCCAAAGCGGTCGATGATCTCTTCGCCCAGCACGGCCACAGCGTCATTGTCTTCGGCGCTGGAGAGGCGTTTGTACAGAGACAGGCGCTCATGCACGTCCGGGCAGTAGTCTGCGGGCAGCAGGGCGGGGATGTGCAGGTTTACTTCGACCGTGCTGCCAAAGGGCGTATCCAGATTAGGCGTTTCGCCGCGCTTCATGGCGCGCACGGCTTCGTTGATCATGTCCATATACATCTGAAAACCGACTTCTGCCATCTCGCCGCTTTGCTTTTCGCCCAGCACTTCACCGGCGCCGCGAATTTCCAGATCGTGCATGGCCAGATAAAAGCCGGAGCCCAGTTCTTCCATTTGCTGAATCGCATCCAGCCGCTGCTTGGCCTGTTTGGTGAGCGAATCTTCGCCATGCACGAGCAGATACGCGTAGGCCTGATGATGGCTGCGGCCCACGCGGCCGCGTAGTTGATGCAGCTGCGCGAGGCCAAACTTGTCAGAGCGATGGATGATGATGGTATTGGCCGTAGGCACGTCAATACCAGTTTCAATGATGGTGGTACACAGCAAAATGTTGTGGCGCTGCTGATAAAACTCGCGCATCACGCGCTCCAGCTCGCGCTCGGGCATTTGGCCGTGCGCAACCGCAATGCGCGCCTCGGGCAGCAGCTCGGTGAGTTTGGCGCGGCGGTTCTCAATCGTTTCCACTTCATTGTGCAGAAAGTACACCTGGCCGCCGCGCTTGAGTTCGCGCAGCACGGCTTCGCGGATGATGGAATCACCTTCGCGCCGCACAAAGGTCTTGATCGCCAGCCGCCGCTGCGGCGCGGTGGCAATGACGCTCAGGTCGCGCATGCCTTCCAGACTCATGCCCAGTGTGCGCGGGATCGGCGTGGCCGTGAGCGTGAGAATATCCACTTCTGCGCGTAGCGTTTTGAGCTGTTCTTTGTGGCGCACACCAAAGCGGTGCTCTTCATCGATGATCACTAGGCCGAGGCGCGGATACTTCACATCGCTGCTGAGCAGTTTGTGCGTGCCCACCACAATGTCTACCTTGCCGGCGTTGATGCGTTCCACCGCCTCTTTCACTTCTTTGGCGGTCTTGAAGCGCGACAGCTCCACAATGCTCACCGGCCAGTTGGCAAAGCGGTCAGACAGTGTTTGAAAATGCTGCTCGGCCAAAAGCGTCGTCGGCGCAAGAATCGCCACCTGTTTACCACCGGCCACCGCCATGAACGCGGCGCGCAGCGCAACCTCTGTCTTGCCAAAGCCCACGTCGCCGCACACGAGTCGATCCATGGGTTTGCCGCGCGTCATGTCGCCCATGACAGCGGCGATGGCGGCAGCTTGATCCGCGGTTTCTTCAAAGCCAAAACCGTCTGCGAATTTGGCGTAGTCCTGCGGGTCAAACATGAAGGCGTGGCCTTTGCGCAGCGCACGCTTGGCATACAAATCCAGCAGCTCGGCGGCGGTATCGCGTGCCTGTTGCGCAGCGCGTTTGCGCGCTTTTTCCCACTGGCCACTGCCCAGCATGTGCAGCGGTGCGTCGTCCGGGTTGGCGCCGGAGTAGCGGCCGATCACGTGCAGCTGGCTCACCGGCACGTAGAGCTTGGTGCCGCCTTGATATTCCAGGTGCAAAAACTCGGTCTGGCCATCGCCCAAGTCCATTGATGTCAAACCGAGGTAGCGGCCGATGCCATGTTGTGCATGCACCACCGGGTCGCCAATCTTCAGTTCCGCTAGATCGCGGATCATCAGATCGATATTGGTCGTGGCCTCTTGCCGCCGCTTACCGCCTGCGCGCGGGCTGGCTTGATAAAGCTCGGTTTCCGTGATGATGGCGAGCTTTTGCTCGCGCAGAATAAAGCCGGCGGCGAGTGGGCCGGTGGTGAGCCAGATGGTTCCCTCCCCTTCAAGGGGAGGGTTAGGGTGGGGATGGGTTGTTGCGGACGGGGCTGTGCCGCCACCCATCCCCCACCCAACCTCCCCCTTGAAGGGGGAGGAGTTTGAGATGGAATCGATCTCGGTGAACACCAGCTCATGATCCCGCATCAACGCGCCAATGGTTTCTTTGCGCCCGGCACTCTCTGCCACCACGACCACTTGCAGACCCGACTTGAAGCAAAAGTCCGCAAACGCACCCATCGGCACTTCTTTTTTGCGGTCTACCGCGACATTAAGCACCGGCTCCGCCAGTGGCGCGTAACTAGACTGCGCATTGAACGCCAGCCGCGCAAAGGACTGCGCGCGCGTAAACCATTCATCTGCTTTGAGGAACAGCTTTTCCGGCGGCAACAGCGGGCGCTCTTTGTCGGCACGCAAGAACTTGTAGCGCTCCAGTGTTTCTGAATGAAAACGCGTGATGGCTTCATTCACATCACCCACTGTCACGATGCAGGTGTGCTCGGGCAGATAATCAAACAGCCGTGCGCTTTGTTCAAAAAACAGCGGCAGGTAGTACTCAATACCGGCCGCGGGCACACCACTGCCCATGTCTTTGTAGATTGCGCTCTTACTTGGGTCGCCTTCAAACGCCTCGCGAAAGCGCTTGCGAAAATTCGTGCGACTTTCTTCGTCCATCGGAAACTCGCGGCCGGGCAGCAGTCGCACTTCTTTGGTGGGGTAGATGCTGCGCTGCGTGTCTGGATCAAACGCGCGGATCGTTTCGATTTCGTTGTCAAACAAATCCATGCGGTAGGGCGTGGCTGCGCCCATGGGAAACAGATCGATCAGTGAACCGCGCACACTGTATTCACCGGGCGTGAGCACCTGGTTCACATGCGCATAGCCGCCGCGCAAAAGCTGTGCGCGTAGCTTGGCCTCATCCAGCTTTTGGCCCTGCTTGAAGTGAAAGGTATAGCCTTCAATAAAAGCCGGCGGGCACAGCACATGCAGCGATGTGGTGGCTGCGGTGATGAGCACATCAATCTCGCCGCCCACGGTTTGATGCAGCGTGGCCAGGCGCTCGCTGATCAAATCTTGATGCGGGCTGAACGCATCGTAAGGCAGCGTTTCCCAATCCGGCAGCAGATGAATGCGCGCGGCAGGCGCAAGGTAACGCAGCTCATCGGTGATGCGCTGCGCATCTTGCGCGGTGGCGGCCACGACGGCAAGCAGCCGCTTGTCTTGCATCGCGCGTGGCAGCAGCTGCGCCAGCCAAAAACTGTCTGCGCTACCGGGGCCGGGGTTGACGGTGTATACGCCGGCGGCGGACAGGCGCGCAAACTGGTCGAACAATTCTTGTTGGGGCATTAGAACCTATCTCATATTCAAACGCGGTCGCGAGCGTGGCCAAAAGGGCCTAGGGCAAGGCGGGTGCGAGGCCGCGTACGGGATTGGTACGCAACGAGCACCCAACGCCGCCATCGGTCCTTTTGGCCGTGCTCCCTTCGGGTTGCTGTCCAAAAGGCCGTGCGCGGCGTTGCAAAGCCTCGCCAGGTAAACCACCTGGCTTCGTTTTGCGCCTTGCTCACGACCTTTTGGACAACAACGCGATCCGCGTTTGAGTATGAGATAGGTTCTAGTGCAATCAAAAACAGCGCCATCGCGCCGCACAACATGTGGGGCTGCGATGCCGCAGAACTCCCGCGTATCATAGCTTTGAGAGCGGAGTTCAAAAGCAAATAGTGGTGCATCAAAATGCCTCTACGCATATTTGATGCGCCTTTTGGGGCAAAAATGGCTGAAGATGCCCATGGATATTGCGTAGTCACTTTAAGAATTTAAGAACAGAGCGCACATGACAAAATTTTTCGCAGTGGTTCCCGCAGCGGGCAGCGGCAGCCGCTTTGGTGGCGAGGTACCCAAGCAGTATGCGCTGCTCGGCGGCGTGCAAGTGCTCAACCGCACAGTGCGCACGCTGCTGGCAGATAACCGAATTGAAAAAATCTATGTCGCCGTGGCGCCGGACGATACGCGCGCCGCGCAAGTGCTGGCGCATGAGGTCGCGTCTGGCCGCGTGCGCGTGATTGCCAGCGGTGGCGAGACGCGCGCGCGCACCGTGCGCAACGCACTCACCGCTGTGACCGGAGGCGGCGCAAAAAGCGATGACTGGGTACTGGTGCACGATGCTGCGCGACCAGGGCTGGATGCCGTCACGCTCGGACGGTTGATTGATACGCTCAAAGATCACGCGGTCGGCGGGCTGCTCGCGCTGCCGGTGGCAGACACCATCAAACGCGAGGCCAAAGACAGCGCTCAGCAGGGCGCAGCTCTGGTGGAATCCACCGTCTACCGCACGGGGCTGTGGCAGGCGCAAACGCCGCAAATGTTCCGCGTGGGTTTGCTGGCGCAGGCGCTTTCTGAAGCGCTGCAGGATGAAGCTGACCCCACCGATGAAGCGCAAGCCATGGAGCGCAGCGGCCACGCGCCGCAACTGGTGGTGGGCACGCGCAACAACTTCAAGATCACCGTGGCCGAAGATTTGGACGCAATGGAGAAACTCATGGGCGCAGTTACCCCCAAAATTCGCGTGGGCGAAGGCTTTGATGTGCACGCGCTGGTGCCGGGGCGCAAGCTCATCATCGGTGGCGTGGAGATAGCGTACCCCACCGGCTTGCTCGGCTACTCGGATGCAGATGTGCTGCTGCATGCGATGACAGACGCGTTACTGGGCGCCGCTGGCTTGGGTGACATCGGCAAGCACTTTCCCGATACCGACAAAGAGTTTGCCGGTGCAGACAGCTTGAAGCTGATGGCCGAAGCCTACAAACGTGTGCAGGCTGCCGGCTACACGCTGCTGAATATGGATGCCACCATCATCGCGCAAGCACCCAAAATGGCACCGCATATCGGCAAGATGGTGGAGCGCATAGCAACGGCGCTTGATGTGGATGTGGAAGCCATCAACATCAAGGCCAAGACCACCGAGAAGCTTGGGTTCACCGGCCGGCAAGAAGGGATTGCGGCGCAGGCGGTGGCGATGGTGGCCGCGCGCGCAGCGTAGACGCGCTGCTGAAATGACCTAGGCTAAGCCGCTATTTTTGCGGCAACGGGATCCACTCCGTCTCACCCGCAATCTGCCCCATGCACTGCGCGGCCCAATCGGTCTTGGCTTGTTCGATCCGCTCTTTGCTGGACGATACAAAGTTCCACCACATAAACCGTTTGCTTTCCAGCGGCGCACCGCCGATCAAGACAAAGCGCGCGCCTTGCGCTGCGGAAATCGTCACCGCGCTACCTTGCGCAAGAACCCCTACCGTGTGTGCGGGCAGTGTTTGCGCGCCAACCGTCAAATCGTTGTCTACGCTGTACAGCGCGAGCTCTGCATAGTCGGCATCCAGCGCAATCTGCGCGCCGGCTTGCGCAGCAATGTCTACGTACACGGTGGGCGAGGGTGCGGGCACTGGCGATGTTGCGCCAAACGCGCTGCCGATCAACACGCGCGCCGTGGCGCCCTGCAGTTGCACCGAGGGGATTGCACTGGCGGGCGTGTGTGAAAAGCCGGGCGCAGCTTCTTCCTGCGCAATTGGCAGCGCAGCCCAGAGTTGCAGGCCGTGGCTTACGCGCGTAACTGTGCGCAGATCGTCCGGCGTGCGCTCGGAATGTACGATGCCGCGCCCAGCCGTCATCCAGTTAATCGCGCCGGGTTCAATGCGCTGCACCGTGCCCAGGCTGTCCCGGTGCAGCATCGCACCTTCAAACAAATATGTCACGGTCGATAGGCCGATATGCGGATGCGGCCGGACATCATGGTTGTCTTGCGGCTGTGCAGTCACCGGCCCAAAGTGGTCAAAGAAGACAAATGGGCCGACCGATTGGCGCTGCGCCGCCGGCAGCAAGCGGCGCACTTTAAATCCGCCGCCCAAATCTTTTTCGTGCGGGTGAAGAAGCAGGTCGATGCTCATGATTGGACAAGCGTAGTGGTGATTTCTGTAGTGACTTGCGTCATTAGTTTGTGGATCGGGCATTTGTCCGCAACGCTCAGCAGCTCACGGCGCTGCGCATCCGATAGACCGCCGGTGAGCGCCAGCGTGGCGGCCAGCTTGTACGTGCCGGCGCGCTCTTGCGTATCGTCGCGCTCCATCTGCACTTCAATCGCATCAACGGCGATGTTTTTGCGCTGGGCGTACCACAGCACGGTGAGCGCTTTGCATGCGGCCAGCGCTGCGTCGTACAGATCGTGCGGATCAGGCCCGCTATCCTCGCCGCCTTCTGCGGCTTTGACATCGGTCGCAAAGCTGTGGTTGCGGATGCGCACTTGATGGCGCATCTTGCCGCTTGAGTCACGGGTGACGGTAATGGTCATGGGGAGCTGCCTTTCGTACTAAATCCACGGGTGTGCCGTACCCTACAGCGGGCGGTGCATGGGAGCAAGCGCAGCAAGTCCTCCAGCTGGCTATCAATTGTTGAGTACGCAATATCCATGGGGGTTTTAGAGCATTTCTGCCTGAAAACCCTTATGGATATTGCGTACAGCACTTTGAAACACTTCCTTGAAAATACTCTAGAGTTTGTAAGTAATGGCATGCCTGCTTCCGCGACCTATGCTATTCAAATCTGCATGCCTGCCGCCCACCATGAACCGCCGCCGCTTTCTGATTACATCCGCCGCTGCTGCATATGCGCTGGCCGCACGCCAAGCTTTTGCCAAGGAGAAAAAGCCTGTGACCAAACTCGTCAAATCCAAAAGTGAATGGAAAGCGCTGCTGCCCGCAGACCGCTACGCCATTCTGTTTGAAGAAGCGACCGAGCGCGCCGGCACCAGCCTACTGAACAACGAAAAGCGCGGCGGCACGTTCATCTGCGCGGCGTGCAACTTTCCGCTATTTAAATCCACCACCAAGTATGAAAGCGGCACGGGCTGGCCGAGTTTTTATGACGCGCTTCCTGGTGCGGTCGAAACCAAGCGCGACTTCAAACTGATTTTGCCGCGCACCGAATATCACTGTGCCCGCTGCGGCGGTCATCAAGGCCATGTGTTTAACGACGGCCCGCAGCCCACCGGCAGGCGCTACTGCAACAACGGCTTGGCGCTGCAGTTTGTGCCAGAGGGTGAAAAGCTGCCGGAGCTAAGAACCTAGGTAAGTTGCGGACGGTTGGCTTTTAGTCCCCTCTCCCGCATCAGCGGGAGAGGGTTAGGGTGAGGGCAAATTCTGTGCAAGACTGGATTGATCCAAAGAAATGATCACGCATTTGAAAAAACTTTTGTTCTTTATCTGCACCGCAGCTCTGGCAATCGGCACGGCTTTGCAAGCCAATTCACAACAGGTCGCGCCAACACCGGCAGCGCCTGCTATGACCATAGAAACCGCCATCTTCGCTGGCGGCTGCTTCTGGTGCGTGGAATCCGATTTTGACAAAGTGCCCGGCGTGCTCAAGACCGAGTCTGGCTACACCGGCGGCACCGTGCCCAATGTGACCTACGAGCAAGTCGGCAAAGGCAACACCGGCCACGCAGAAGCGGTGCGCATCACGTTTGATCGGAGCAAGGTCAGCTACGCGCAACTGCTGGATTATTTTTGGCGCCACATTGATCCGACGGTGAAAGATCGGCAGTTTTGCGATGTCGGGCCGGAATACCGCTCCGCGATTTTCGCGCAAGGTGCTGCGCAGCTCACCGCCGCGCAGGCCAGCAAAGCCGCGCTTGAAAAAAGCGGCAAGTTCAAACAGATCTACACCGAAGTCGTTGCCGCCGGCCCGTTTTATCTGGCCGAGGAATACCACCAGGATTACTACAAAAAGAATCCGGTGCGCTACAACTACTACCGCAAGAGCTGCGGGCGCGATGCGCGGGTGGCTGAGGTGTGGGGGGAGAAGAAATAGATAGCTGATCGCGCCTCGTCATTGCTTCGCTCTGCTCGCAATGACAATTCCAAGACGTGCTACGCAATATCCATGCGCCTCTTGGAGCAAAAGTGGCTGAAAACCCGCATGAATAGTGCGTGGTCTATTTTTTCTCCAGCGTTGTTTGCGCCACCGCATGCTCCCACTTGGCCATGAGTTCTTCTGCGCGCTCACGTGGCAGGGTGGGGTGAAAGCGGCGCTCGACTTGCCATTGGCGGCTGAGCTGTTCCAAGTTTTTGTACATGCCAGTGGCAAGCCCGGCCAGGTACGCGGCGCCTAGCGCGGTGGTTTCGATCACTTTGGGCCGCACAACGGGGATGCCGAGCAGATCGGCTTGAAACTGCATCAGCAGATCGTTCACGCAGGCGCCGCCGTCTACGCGCAATTCCGCAACGGGCGCGCCGCCGGCGGCTTGCGCATCACGGCTCATGGCCTGTAAAAGTGCGGCGCTCTGGAAAGCGATGCTCTCCAGCGCGGCGCGCGCAATATGCGCGACGGTGCTGCCGCGTGTGAGGCCAACAATCGCGCCGGTGGCTTGCGGCTTCCAGTAGGGCGCGCCCAGGCCGGTGAACGCAGGCACGAACATCACGCCGCCAGCATCCGGCACGCTTTGCGCCAGTGCCTGCACTTCGCCGCTGCCTTTGATGGCGTGCAGACCGTCGCGCAGCCACTGCA
>JBOFGW010000314.1:0-7161 GCA_051649325.1 Burkholderiaceae bacterium
AATGAAGCGCTGCAAACCCCGGAGGTAAGGCAAAAACTAGGCGAGTCGGGGGCGACGTTTTCGTCGCAACCCATTGATCTGGGCCAATTCATGCAAAGCGAGAGCGCTAAATACAAAAGAGTCGTGGAATTTGCCAAGATCAAGGAGTAAGCGTTGGACTTTGTCTTACCCAAACCCGACATCGCGACGTGGCGTGCAGGTAATACCGGTGTGCAAGGCGTATGGCAGTTTGATTCCGGCAAACCGGGGCGGCATGTTCTGATTAGCGCTTTGGTGCACGGCAATGAGCTGTGCGGCGCGTGGACGCTAAAAGCACTGCTCGAAGCACAGCTGCGGCCAACGTCAGGAATACTCACTCTAGCGTTTTGCAATCTAGCGGCGTTTGATCGCTTTGATGCTGCTGCACCTGACGCGTCACGCTTCGTGCAAGAAGACATGAACCGTGTGTGGAGCGCCGACAAACTTGCACACGGCGTTGTACACGGCGGCACTGCCGAGCGCATGCGCGCCCGCGAACTCTTGCCGTTTGTTGAGCAAGCCGATTGGCTGCTCGATCTGCATTCGATGCATGAGCCCGGCGCGCCGCTGCTGCTCACCGGCCTGCAGCCACGCAATATCGAGCTCGCACGCATGTTGCAAGCACCACAGCACATCATTGTGGACGCCGGCCATCAAGACGGTGTGCGCCTGCGCGACTACGGGCGCTTTTCGCAACCGCAAGACAACGGCACGCGCGCTTTGCTAATCGAATGCGGTTATCACGGCGACCCGCACAGCCGTGCAGTGGCGCAAGACATCACCGCGCGGTTTTTATCCGCGAGCGGTTGCGTACCAGAAAGCGCGCTGCCCGCGCATTGGCGGCTGCCCACGCCGGCGCGGCAACGTGTGCTGCGCGTTACCGGCGCGGTCGCGGCCAAATCGGCCACCTTTTCGTTTGCGCAGCCCTTCAAAGGTTTAGAAAAAATCCAGCGCGCCGGCACGCAAATCGCGCTGAACAACGGCGAACCGGTAACCACACCGTACGACGATTGCGTGCTCATCATGCCGTCGCTGCGTCAACTGCGGGCGGGCGTGACGGTGGTGCGGTTTGCGCGCGAGGCTGCTTAATTCAAAGCACTTTACGCAATATTCATGCGGGTTTTGAGGCATTTTTGCCTCAAAATCCGATAGCTATTAGATCATGATTTTGCAATAATCCCGCAACCAACGCGCGGGCCGGCGTTGCCCAGCGGCTGCGATTTATAGTCATCTGGGTCGCGGTGCACGATGAGCGGGCGACCGATGATGCTGTACTTGCCTTCTGCGAGCGTTACCGTATCCACTTCCTGCTTCAAAGTGCCGTTGCCATTGGCATCGGTCTTGATGTTGAACATGGCGCCTGCGTGCCGCGCAGCCTCTTTAGGGTGATTGTGCGGATGATTGTCTGGATTAAAGTGGCCGCCAGTCTTGGTTCCGTCGCCGGAACAATCAGCCACATCATGTACGTGAAAGCCATGTTCGCTGTTGGGCTTGAGCCCGCTGATCTTTGCATCCACCATCACCTTGCCGCCTGGCGCCTGAGTAAACGTTACGGTTCCGGCGGGAGAGAGATTTGCCGCGGCTGCGGCTGTGGTGGGCTTCATTTCTACCATGGCTGTCATTGATTTGCTCGCGCCCGGCATCATGCCGCAGGCGGTCAAGCTGAGGGCAAGCGCTGAGAGCGCTAGGGCTGTACTTGTACGGTGCATCTTCTTCTCCAGTATTCGTTTGTAGATAAAAGGAAGGCGGGCGTTGCATGGCAATGCCCGCCACCAGACACCGAGCGTACTCGCTGCGCTCTATGTACGCCAAGCATCCGCACTTGGATGCGGATGCATGATTCAAAGTTCCAGCATGCCGCGCATTATGCTTGGCAAATGTTTGCACCGCGCGTCGCCTTTCTTGACCTTGAAACCACCGGCATGAGCCCTGCGCGCGAGCGCATCACTGAGGTTGGCCTGGTGCTGGTGGACCGCGGCGTGGTGATGGAGGAATGGTCACAGCTGATCAATCCACAGCAAAGCATTCCACCAGAAATCACTTATCTCACCGGCATCAGCAACGACATGGTGCGGGACGCGCCTGCATTTGAAGACGTTGCGCTGCTGCTGCAGGAAAAGCTTGCGGGCCGGCTAATTGTGGCGCACAACGCGCGCTTTGATTACGGCTTTCTCAAGGCCGAGTTTGGCAGGCTGGAACAAAGTTTTCATACCAAGCCATTGTGTACCGTGCGGCTATCGCGCGCGCTCTATCCGCACGCGGACAGGCACGGGCTGGATGCAATCATCGCGCGGTTTGGGCTTGACGTTGCACAGCGCCATCGCGCCTTGGGCGATGCGCGGCTGCTCTGGCAACTGACGCAAAAGCTTTACGCACGTTTGCCGGCCGGGCAAATCGAAGACGCGGTCAAAACCGTGATGAAGCGCGCTAGCGTTCCGCCGCATCTTTCGAGCGCGTTGCTGGATGAAATTCCCAACGCGCCGGGCGTGTATATGTTTTACGGCCTGAATGCACATCCACTCTATATCGGCAAGAGCATCACACTCAAAAACCGCATCGCCGCGCATTTTTACGACGTGAGGAGCGAGCGCGAGCTGCGGCTGATCCAAGAAACGCAGCGCATCGAACACGTTGAAACCGCGGGGGATATATCCGCCTGTGTGCTGGAGGCGCAACTGATCAAAGAGCGTTTGCCGGCGCACAACGTTGCGCTGCGCCGCAAAGCCAATGCGGTGATGCTGCGTATCGATGCACTAGGTAAACCGGTGTACGAAAAGGTGACCGCCTGGCAACCGCAGCAAGCCGCGCAGCACGCATGGTTTGGGCCATTTGGTTCGCGCACGTCCGCACGCGCGAGCCTGCTGGCACTGTGTGGGGAACATGCGTTGTGCGCCAAAACGCTTGGCCTTGAACGTGCGACAAAAGGCTTAGTGCGCACACCCTGCTTTGCGCGGCAGATGCGCAAGTGCATGGGCGCGTGCGAAGGCGTGGAGGATATTGCAAGCCACACGGCGCGGGTACTAGACGCGCTGCAGCCGCGCAACTTTGCGCCTTGGCCGTACGCCGGCGCGGTTGCGATTGTTGAACACAATCCCGCCCGCTTTGTGCATGACTGGATCGTGGCGGACCAGTGGTGCGTGCTGGGCAGCGTTAAAACGCAGGCGGCGGCCATTGAACTGGCCGCCGCTTGCGCAAATGCTCCGCGCGTATTGGATGCAGAGGTTTACGCGGTGCTTAAATCCGCGTTAACGCGTCAAAGTGAGGGTTTGCACATTCAGCCCATTGGATAGGCCGACTTCAAACGCGCCGCCGCGCGGCAACGCGCTCACATCCACGCTGGCCTTGCCGCCGCGCGCCTGCAGCGCGAGCAGCGTGCGCTGCCCACCCGCGCTCACGTGCGTGAGGGTGGCGATGGGGTACGCAGCAGCGCTCCAGGTGAAGTGCGCGCTCGCACCTACCTCGCTAACTTGCGCGCTCGGTGATTCGTCGCTGCCGGGCTTTTGCGTGGCCAATTGCGCACTTTCGGCGAGCTGACCAAGTACCTTGCCTTCATGCACCAGACGCAGTTTTGCAAGCTGGCCTGGGTTGGGGATGCGAGCAGAAAAATGCATGGTGCCGGGTTCGGCATGGTCAATGCGTTTTGCCGCTACTGGCACAACCATCTGCCGCCCATCGCTCGTGACCAGTTCAAGCTGATGCGTGCCTACATCGATTTGCTGTGCAGCGCCGGTGGCCGGCAGCACGCTGTCGATCTGCGCGCCTTGCAAGGTGATGGTGCCGGAGATCACCACCAGATTTACGTCCGGCGCGGACGGTTTACCTTCCACTGAAAGGCGGCCCTGGCTGCGCTGGAATTCAAGAAACCGCTGCACAAAACTCATGTTGTAGTCGGAGAACCAGCGGCCACCGCAATAGCCCATGACATCGGTGCGCTCTGCGCCGCTTCCCGGCGCAAGCAAGGTATCGGTATTGCCGTCAAACAGCGGTACCGCAGGCATCACGCCGCCCGCGTAGGGATAACTAGGGTCTGAGTCACTCACGCTACCGCAGGGCGCATGCTCACGCGAGAAATTGTGGCCCAGTTCGTGCACCATTGTGCGCGGCCAAGAACTGCGGCTGGTATCCCAGCCCAAGCTGGACAAATTGGGGGAATTGTCGTTCACCGGGTTCACATAGCCGATGCCAGCAATGCCAGAACTGACCATTGGCCTAATCATGCCGTAATGCAGCTTGGTCGGCGCTTCGCGTGCGCGCAACTGGTCCAGCTCCGACAATGTGCTTTGCCATTCTGCCGAGGTGTCAACACCGTCAGTGGTGGCAGATATTGTGTAAGGCGCCCGGAACGTAACAATGATTTGATCGCGTGGAATCGGCAGCGCGCGCGACAGCTCATCCAGCACTTGCGTGGCGGTAGGCATGGTGGGCGTATTACTACCGGACACCAGCGGCACCATCACGACTTCCAGCCGCGTGGCGGAACCTGTGACCGGTGTGGCTTCCTGCGTAGTCAACAGGCCGGATGCGTTGGTGGGATCAACGTCTACGCGCACTTTCAATCCGCTCGCCACCCATGCCACCGGCAGCGACGCGCGGAAGGTTTGCGTGAAGTCATAGCGCATGGCATCCGGTGGTGCGGCGCCTGCAGCCAGCTGCGGCAGCGTGGCCGGGCCGGTCATATCGATGCTGCCGAGTTGCGTTGCCCCGCTGAAGGCCGTGAGCCGCACGGACGGCGCAGCGCGGCCCGCAGTGGTGGAGGTGACGTAGGCGCGCACCCAGGTTTCTTTGCCCAGCGCAAGGCGCTGGTACTGGCTGCCCGCGTTTTGCGACTGCACCTGCGCAAACTCAATGCCCGCAATATTCACTGCTGCGTTGCAGCCGGCGCCCACCACCAGATTGCCGGCGGCAACGCTAGGTTGGTTGGTGGATTGCAGCGTGATCGCACCACAGGCCACTCCGCCCGGCGCTGCAAAGACAAGCTGGATGGCGCTGCGCGAGCTGATGACTGCCGCAGTCCCGGCCACCGTCACGCCGCTGACCTGATCCAGCCCGGTGCCGGTGATGGTCACGGGTGCGCCCCCTGCGGCCGCGTTGTACACGGCAGCGGCATCGACAACGATGCGCGGGATGACAGTGAAGTTCGTGGTGGAACGCACGCTCTCGGTTGCGCTGACGGTGAGCGTAATCGGCCCGGAGGTCGCGCCCGCCGGCACGGTGACCGTCATGCTGCTTGGGGTTTTAACGGTGACTGCAGCGGGCGTAGTGGAGCCCGTAAACGTTACGCTCGCGACGCGGTCAAGACCGCTGCCGCTAAGGGTGACGCTTGCACCGATCAGCGCAGAAGTGGGTGCAAAGCTGGAAAGAACCACAGGGTTGACGATGGTGATCTGCTGTGCCGATGTGCGCGCAACATCGTCCATGCCCACCAGCGTGAGAAAACCGCTGGCCGCGTTGGCCGGGATGGTTACGGCCAGGCTGGTGGCTGAGCGGGTAGCGCCAATCGGCAAGCTCACGCTGCCAAGCCGCACGCTTTTCACTTGATTTAGATTGGTACCTGTAATGTTCAACGTGTCGCCCGGACGCGCAGTGGTCGGCGACACGGTGGTAATCGCAGGCACCGCCATGACGGTTAAGTCCGTAGCCGACAACGCCGCGCCGGCCGGGCCGGATACTTCAATCCGGCCAGACGATGCGCCAGCGGGAACCGTCAGTTGCAAACTGGTCGCGCTGGGCGGCGTGAATGGTGCCGCCACGCCGGCCACACGCACTGCGGTCACGCTGGAGAGCGCGGTACCCGTCACCGTCACTTGCGCGCCAGCGGCGGCAATCGCAGGCGCAAAGCTCGTGATCAACGGCGCTGCAGTGGGCGCTGCGCTAGGGCTAGGGCTAGGGCTAGGGCTAGGGCTAGGGCTAGGGCTAGGGCTAGGGCTGGGGCTGGGGCTTGCCGACGGCGCGCCAATGGGGGCAGCGTTGGCGGGCGCATCGCCGCCGCCCCCGCCGCCGCATCCAGCGGCCAAAACTATGACTGCTGCGCAGGCGGCGCGCCGCGCATGTAGGGTCAACCAAGAAGTTGTGAGAGCCATGAAAGTCCAGGTGTTCGCGCATCTCAAAATGGATGCAAAGAAAGATGCAACGCAGATGCATATAAAGCACTTACAGCTTAAAGCGATTGGCCGATGCGCGTCTTGCTTCGGGGCACAACAAATCACCCAATTAGTCCGGCAAACCACAACTTAGTTGCGCAAAATGCCGGAGCGTCAACAAATAAGCCGCCGGCACGCGACGGACGGTTGTCATCCCCGCCTTCTACAATTTGCGCATGGCAATGGTTGCTCTGCATGAGCTTGAGGCCGCAATCAACTGGTGGCGCAGCCGGCGGCCAGCTTCTGAAAAAGAACACGCGCTCGCGCCGGAGGTGGCGGCGCTGGCCAAACCCTATGCAGCGCTGATCTGGCAACATGCCGGGAGTATTTCCACCGAACAATTGACCGATGCCGCCATCGACGCATTGCAGATGTGGCGCGCATCACAGACCCAGCCCATCTCAGACTGATTTCCGATGACAGAACACCTGCATACCGCCGCCCAATACGGCTTGGGCGTTATTACGCTAAACCGCGCAAGCGCGCTCAATTCACTGTCACTGCCGATGGTGCGTGCGCTGCGTGCCGCACTGGATGCGTGGCGGCACGATGAAGCGGTGCATGCGGTGCTGATCTGCTCATCGAGCGAGCGCGCGTTTTGTGCCGGCGGCGATATTCGATTTTTCTACGAAGCCGCGCGCGGCACTGCGATGCAAGGCGCCGCGCTGCTGGAAGATTTTTTCACGGAAGAGTACGCGCTCAACTACGTCATCGCTACCTACCCCAAGCCCTACATCGCGCTGATGAACGGCGTAATCATGGGCGGCGGCATGGGCATTGCAGAGACCGGGCGCTTTCGCGTGGTGACCGACAACACCAAGATGGCCATGCCCGAGGTGAACATTGGCTTGTTCCCCGATGTGGGCGGCACCTACTTTTTGTCGCGTGCGCCGGGCGAGATCGGCACCTATCTGGGCTTGACCGGCGAGATCATCGGCGCCGCCGACGCGCTGTATTGCGGCATGGCCGATGCATACCTGCCGTACAGCGAATTTGAGGCATT
>JBOFGW010000315.1:0-8581 GCA_051649325.1 Burkholderiaceae bacterium
TGATTCGCTGGCTGAGTTGCAAGCCGCAATTGATCAAGGCATTGGCTACCCGTGCATCGTCAAACCCGTGATGAGCAGCAGCGGCAAAGGTCAAAGCAAAATCGACGGCCCGGCCGATGTACAAAAAGCGTGGGATTACGCCATGGCCGGCGGGCGTGTGAGCCATGGCCGCGTGATCGTGGAAGGCTTTATCGATTTTGATTATGAAATCACGCAGCTCACCGTGCGCGCTCTGGATGCGCAGGGCCAAGTGCACACGCATTTTTGCGACCCAATCGGCCATATTCAAGTCAGCGGTGATTATGTGGAAAGCTGGCAGCCGCACCCCATGACCGCAGCGGCGCTTGAAAAATCCCGCGCAATCGCCAAAGCTGTGACGGACAATCTTGGAGTAGGCATTGACGGAAAGCCCTCCGGGCTTGGCATCTACGGCGTCGAATTGTTTGTGAAAGGCGACCAAGTGTGGTTCAGCGAAGTTAGCCCGCGCCCGCACGACACCGGCATGGTGACGATGATCACCCAGTGGCAAAACGAATTTGAACTGCACGCCCGCGCCATCCTCGGCCTGCCCGTCAACACCGCCCTCAAAAGCCCCGGCGCATCCGCCGTGATTTATGGTGGCGTGCAAGCCAAAGGCATCGTGTTCGACGGCGTAGACGAAGCGCTGCGCGTGCCCAACACCGACGTGCGCCTGTTCGGCAAGCCCGAGAGTTTTGCAAAGCGCCGCATGGGCGTGGCGCTGGCGTTTGATGCAGACGTGGAAGTGGCGCGCAAGAATGCCAAGCTGGCGGCGAGCAAAGTCAAACCGCGACAAGTTCCCTCTCCCGCATCAGCGGGAGAGGGTTAGGGTGAGGGCGCCTTGATGTCACGCACGAAGTTGACCGTGTTGTTCGCGGCAGCGATTGTGAGCCTTGCAGCGCACGCAAACCCAACCCTCCCCGAACAACGCATCGTCCCCGGCGGCGTAGCCATCCTCGATCTCGGCCCGGCATCGCAAAAACCCAAAGCCAGCTTCAACGGCAAACCCGTCATGGTGCTGGGTGATGCCAGCAACTGGACAGCAGTCGTCGGCATCCCGCTCGCCGCGCAGGCCGGCCTAGAGGTGGTGAGCGTGCAAGGCGCCGGCCCCGCGCAGCGCAGCATCACCATCGAACCGATGCAGTATTTAGAGCAGCGCTTAAACGTTGCGCCCGGCAAAGTGGATTTGTCCAAAAAAGACCTGGCACGCCACGAGCGCGAGCGTGAACATCAAGCCAAAGTGATGGCTACGTTTACCGAAAAACCACCCACCACACTGCGCATGCTCGTGCCCACCGAAGGCCGCCGCTCAAGCTCCTTTGGCCTGCGCCGCATCTTCAACAACCAGCCGCGCAACCCGCACAACGGCATGGACATCGCCGCGCCCACCGGCACCCCCGTGCGCGCCCCGCTCGCCGGCAAAGTAATCGACACCGGCAACTATTTTTTCAACGGCAACACCGTCTGGATCGACCACGGCGCCGGCCTGCTCACGATGTACTGCCACCTAAGCGCGATTCACGTAAAGCCCGGCGATACCGTCGCCGCCGGCGACCTGATCGCCTCAGTAGGCTCCACCGGCCGCTCCACCGGCCCGCATTTGCATTGGTCAGTAATGCTCAACCGGGCGATGGTGGATCCGGCGTTGTTTATTGCGCAAGACGCAAAGTAGTGCTGGGCGGGCCGGCTCAGCTTCCAAGCTCAGCTTTGATCTTGAGCAGCGCTTGGCGGTCGATTAAGTCTTTGTCTCGATACTCGGTTTTTGTCTTCAACAAACCTTCGATGTCGAGCGTCTTAATTTCCACGTTGTCCACCGTCAAAGTGCGTACATGGGGCTGCAGCGATTCATAAGTTTGTGTATTTGCCGCGAACAACAAATCGATCAGCAAGTCATCGGCAATGCGAATATTCTCGGGTTCTTCTGCATCGCTTTCAAACCAAGCGGGATCAAGCTCTTTGGCGCTGGGCAAAAAGTTCAGAGCGCGAATCACGCGTTCACCGTTTTCGATGGATGAAGGCAATAGGATGTCTACATCCTCGGTTGCGCGCAAGAAACCGTTCAGTCGAACCGCATGCCCACCCACCAGAACATACTTGACGCCTTCTTGTTGAAAGCGTGCAAGTAAATGCAGCAATTGCGATTGTTCAACGGCCATGTGTGCCGATGGCGTTCAGCCGTTTGGCAATTTCAAGCTGCCAAGCAGCATCGACTTGGTTGAAATAGGCATGCGTTCCTCGACTCACGCCGCGCGCACGCGCAGGCACAGTCGGCCTGAGCATGCGGTCAAGCAATTCACCGCGGCGAAAAGCCTCCCCTGGGTTCAAGATGAACTCGGTTCTGATCTGCTTGCCGACGACTTTAGTCATGTTCCAAATTCTACGCGGTGAGGATCGCCTACTGAAATGCCACCTCAGCAAAACTCCGTAACTTCCGGCTATGCAGCGCATCCGCGCCCTGGGCGCGCAGCAGTTCCAGCGCGCGGATGCCGATGCGTAGGTGTTGGTCGACGCGTTCCCTGTAGAAGTGATTCGCCATGCCGGGCAGTTTGATTTCGCCGTGCAGGGGTTTGTCGCTTACGCAGAGCAAGGTGCCGTAGGGCACGCGGAATCTGAAGCCGTTGGCGGCGATGGTGGCGGATTCCATGTCCAGCGCCACAGCGCGGCTTTGTGAGAAGCGGCGTTCGGGGATTCTGTTGGGCAGCAGTTCCCAGTTGCGGTTGTCGGTGGAGGCCACCGTACCAGTGCGCAGCACGCGTTTGAGTTCGTAGCCGGTGAGCTGCGTGACTTCGGCCACGGCGCTTTGCAGGGCGACTTGCACCTCGGCCAGCGGGGGGATGGGCACCCACAGCGGCAGGTCTTCATCCAGCACATGGTCTTCGCGCACGTAGCCGTGAGCAAGCACGTAGTCGCCCAGCTGCTGGCTGTTGCGCAGGCCGGCGCAGTGGCCCAGCATGATCCACGCGTGCGGGCGCAGCACGGCAATGTGGTCGGTGATGGTCTTGGCGTTGGCCGGGCCAACGCCGATGTTGACCATGGTGATGCCGCTATTGTCTTTACGTACCAAGTGATAGGCGGGCATTTGTGGCAAGCGTGGCGGTGGTTTGCCCTCGCCCCCGCCCTCTCCCGCTGATGCGGGAGAGGGGGTACTCATTACGCGGCGTGTAACAACATTGCCAGGCTCTACAAACGCGTCGTAGCCACTCGCTTTATCTTGCATCAGCGCGTGGCCGAGCTTGATGAACTCGTCGATATAAAACTGGTAGTTGGTAAACAGCACAAAGTTCTGAAAATGCTCGGGCGCGGTGCCGGTGTAGTGGCGCAGGCGGTGCAGCGAATAGTCCACGCGCGGCGCAGTAAACAGCGACAGTGGCCAGGGCTGCCCAGCCGGCGGATCAAAGGTGCCGTTGGCAATGCCATCATCCATCGCGCTTAAGTCAGGCAGATCAAATAGGTCGCGCAGGCGCAGGCGCTGCGCAGCGGAAAGGCTGCCTTCCAAGTGATCGTGCTCGGCAAAACTAAAGTGCACCGGCATCGGCTGGCTGCTGGTGCCCACCTGCAAAGACACCGCGTGGTTTTTTAAGAGCAGGCGAAACTGCTCGGCGTAATACGGCCCAAACAAATCGGGCCGCGTGAGCGTGGTTTCAAACGTGCCGGGGCCGGCCACAAACCCGAAAGACAGGCGCGAGTCCGCGCGCGCCACCGTGTCGGTGCTGATGCGCACGTACGGGTAACAGGCGCGCGCCGGCGCATGCATGGGCGCGCCATCCACAAAGCTTTGCATGGCGCTGCGCAGGTGGGCGGTGCTGGCGGCGTAGATGGTTTGCACTTGCGCCAGAGCGCTGTGTGCGTCGTTATGCGTGGTGGGGGCGAAGAAGGGAGCGGTTGTTGTGGTGTTCATGCCGTTATTGTCGTTGATCTGCATCCAAATAACTATCACACGAATATCAATACGCAATATCCATGCGCCTTTTCAGGCAAAAATGCTTGAAAAAGCGCATGGATATTGCGTAGATGCATTGGACTGCTTGCCGCTTATTACACAAAGCAATTTGCCGCATTGCGCAACCGGATGTGCTGGACGCCGTGATTGCCGCGCGCCTATAACCGCACATCACAACAGCAACATAACAGCAATTTTTTCTACGCAGGGAGACACCCGTATGTCTAGTTTTGCTCGCCGCGCGCTTGCGGCTGCATGTGCAATGCCTTTGCTTTCCGTAAGCTCTGCCGCGCTCGCCGCAGGTGTGAGCGTGAAGTTTGATTTGAGCAGCCCTGACACCGCGCCCTTTCCCAGCGACCGCTTTACCAAGCCCGACTGGGGCAACAACACCTTTAAACGCGTGAACCTGCCCAAGCCGGACTGCGCAGTGCAGCCGAGTGACTGCGCCGACATTGATGTGATCAATCAGCTTGACGGCTTTTCCACGCAGCCGCGCATTACCGTGCCATTCACCGGCGACATTGATGTGAGCACGGTGAATAGCGACACGGTGTATCTGCTTAACTTGGGCAACACGCTCACTGGCCGCGGCTTTGGCCAGCGCGTGGGCATCAACCAGGTGCTGTGGGATGCCGCCAGCAAAACGCTGGTATTCGAAAGCGATGAACTGCTGGCCGAGCATTCGCGCTACGTACTCGTCGTCACGAGTGGCGTGAAAGATGCGCAGGGCGATCCAATTGAGCGTGGCCGTTTTGGCAAGGTGGAAGACGGCAAAGACGACGATGACAACAAGCGCGGCCGAGACCATAGCGAAGACCGTGATTACCGCAAAGCCCTGCGCGACGGCATGATGAGCCATCGCCACGGCGCGAGCCGCATCGTGGCCGCGAGCGTGTTCACCACCCAAAGCGTCACCAGCGACTTAGCCAAGATCATGCGGCAGATCAAGCGCAGCAACCCCCCGCCGGTGAATTTTGCGATTGGAAGTGGCGGCGCACGCGTGGTGTTTGCCAAGAGCAGCGTGCAAGGCATTCAGTTCAACCGGCAAACTGGCATTGCGACCTTCACGCCATCGTTTCTGCCAACACCCGCCCTGGATGTTGTTGCGGGCTCCATCGGCACGATTGCGTACGGCACTTACACCTCGCCGGATTACACCAACGCCAGCAAATTCATCCCCGTCACCGGCACGCTGTGGGGCCGGCCGGCGGTGCAAGGCACGAACACGCTAACCATGCAGTTGTTCCTGCCTGCCAGCGCCAAGCCCGCGGGCGGCTATCCGGTCGCCATCTTCGGCCACGGTTTTGGTGACAGCATGTACGGCGCGCCGTGGGTGGTGGCATCGGTACTCGCGTCGCAGGGCATTGCCACTGCGGCGATCAACGTGGTGGGTCACGGCGGCGGCGCGCAGGGCACACTGAATGTGCTTTTGAATGGCGCCGCGCCGGTGGTGGTGCCCGCGGGCGGACGTGGCATTGATCAAGACGGCAATGGCGTGATTGATTCCACCGAAGGCGTCAACGCCGCCGCGCCGGCCACCATTATCAGCAGCCGCGACGGCCTGCGCCAAACAGCGATTGATCTGATGCAGCTGGTGCGCCAGATTGAAGTGGGCGTGGATGTAGATGGTGACGGCGGCGCAGACCTAAACGCGCAGCGCATCTATTACGCCGGCCAATCCTTCGGCGGCATTTACGGCACGATTTTGCTGGGCGTGGAACCCAACATTAAAGCTGGCGTGCCCAATGTGCCGGGCGGTTCGATCACGGATGTCGCACGGCTGGGCTTCTTTAGATTCCTCACCGCCGTGGCGCTCGCCACGCGCCAACCGCAACTGCTCAACTTGCCGCCCACACCGGGTGTGCCGCTGCCGTTTAACTTGAACTTCAACGAAAACATTCCGCTGCGCGATACACCGCCGGTGGTCAACAACGTCCCTGGCGCGCTGCCCATTCAGCAGTTGTTGGAGCGCAATGAATGGGTGCAGCAAAGCGGTAACCCGGTGAGCTACGCGCCGCTGATTCGCAAACATCCGCTGCACGGCAGCGCCGCGAAGCCGGTGATCTTTCAAGTGGCCAAAGGCGACACCGTGGTGCCCAACCCCACCAGCACCGCCATCATCCGCGCCGGTGGGTTTGAAGACCGCACCACGTACTTCCGCAACGATCTTGCGTTTGCCGCCAACCCCGCCGTGCCCAAAGGCCCACATACGTTCTTGACCAACATCAGCATCCCGGCGGCAGCGCCGTTTGCCGTGGCTGCGCAAAGCCAGATCGCAGCGTTCTTTGCCAGCAATGGTGCGTTAGTGATCGATCCCGACGGCGCAGCACCGATCTTTGAAGTGCCGATTGTGCTGCCGCTGCCGGAGACAGTGAACTTTATTCCGTAGCATTTCAAAGCAAATACGCATATCCCATGCGCCTTTTCAGCCAGTTTGGCCTGAAAAGGCGCATGGATATTGCGTACACCTCTTCTGAAAGGCGCTAAAAAGCGAGGGATAGCACGACTTGCGCGCCCGCGCAGCGCCTGCTCAGAATCGGGCTTTGGGAGGTATGCGCGTGAGCATCGCGGGTCAGCGTCTGCCGGCATGGAGCGTTGCGCTGCCAATTGTGGCGGGCGCGCTGCTTGCCGTGGTGGGTACGCAGCCGCATGCAGCCGCGGTGCTGCTGCTGTTTGCGGCGCTGGCTGGCGTGGTCATGGCCGCCGTGCATCATGCTGAAGTAGTGGCGCACCGCGTGGGCGAGCCCTTTGGCACGCTGGTGCTGGCGGCGGCGGTGACCATCATCGAGGTGGCTCTGATTGTCTCGCTGATGCTGCTGGGCGGGCCGGACAAGGCCACGCTGGCGCGCGACACGGTGTTCTCTGCAGTGATGATCGTGTGCAACGGCGTGGTGGGCCTGTGCCTGGTGGTGGGCGGCATCCGCCACAAGCAAAGCGCCTTTCGTGTGGAAGGCACGAGCCCTGCGCTCGCGGTGCTCGCGGCGTTGGCAACGCTCACGCTGGTGCTGCCGGTGTTTACCACCACCACCGCCGGCCCCACGTTTTCACCCGCGCAGCTGGCGTTTGCCGGGCTGGTGTCCTTGATTTTGTATGGCGTGTTTGTCTTTGTGCAAACCATTCGCCACCGCGATTTCTTTTTGCCGGTAGATGCCGACAACACGCAGGCCCATGCGCAAGCGCCCACTGCAAGATTGACCTGGATCAGCCTGGCGCTGCTGTTTGCGTGTTTGATCGTTGTGGTCTTGCTGGCCAAGGCTCTTTCACCGAGCATTGGCGCCATCGTGCGCAGCCTGGGCGCGCCGCAGGCGTTGGTGGGCGTGGCGATTGCGCTTTTGGTGCTCGCGCCGGAAAGTTGGGCCGCGGTGCGCGCTGCCCGTGCCAACCGCATGCAGACGAGCTTGAACTTGGCAATTGGTTCTGCGCTTGCCAGTATTGGGCTGACGATTCCTGCCGTTGCCGTGGTCTCGCTGCTGCTGGACACACCGCTGATTCTGGGCCTGAGCCACAAAGACATTGTGCTGTTTGCACTGACCATGATCGTGAGCGTGCTCACGCTGTCCACCGGCCGCACCACGGTGCTGCAGGGCGCGGTGCATCTGGTGATCTTTTTCGCGTTTTTGTTTCTGGCGCTGGTGCCGTAAACGTACGCGCCGCTACTGCTTGCCCGTTTGCCCCACCAGCAGCGCACGAACTTCGCGCAGCTTGGCCTTGGTCAGCCGCGCGTTGTCTGCACCCATGCGCAGCATGGCTTTTTGTCCGGCGGGCAGCGCTTCAAGTTCGGGCCGCGCAAATTCATAGAACACTTTAGGCTGCGTGAGCGCAATGGGGCCGGGCACATCGGGCGTGGCGAGCAGGCTGTCAATCGCAGCCACCAGCCGGTCATTGAAGTAGCCCTTGGGGTAGCCCAGCTCGCGGTAAGCCTGCTGAAACAGCGCGTAGTTGCGCACATAAGCGCCCACCAGCGCTTTGGCATCCACGCGCTGGAACAATTGCACCAGCGGGTCATAGCGCACGGCATTTTCTGGCGCGATGGTGACGGCTTCTGGCGTCCTGGCCACAATGAACTGCCCGCCCGCCGGCTTGATGGGCATGAGCGCTTGTGAAGCTTTTTCTCGCGGCAGTGCATCCACCGTGGCCACAATGCGGCGCACCAGATTGTCTATGCGAAACAGCAGCGTCAGCGCTTTGGCGCCCACGAGTTCTGACAGCGCCGCCTGCGCCGCCGCGTCGCTGCCTTCCAGGGTCAAGGGCACTGGTGCTTTGGGCGCGGGGGCCTGCGCCGCTTGCTCGATGGGGAACTGAATGATGGGCTCTGGCGCAGGCGTGGGTGCGGGCGCTGGCGTGGGCGCACTTGCGGCCACGGGCGCGGGCGGCGGCACATCCCGGCCGGGGGCAAAGTAAAAGTATGCGGCGATGGCCAAGCCAACCGCCAAGAGCGCCAGCAGCACGCCGCGCCAGGGCGATGGCAAATCTGCGTCGTAGCGGGGCATGGGCCGCGCCGACGCTGCTGCAGGCGATGAGGAAGGGTGTGGCAAGTCTGGCATAGCAATCTCCTATGCATTTGAGTCTGTGCGCCAGCGCAAGTTCGGTTTAGTTGCAAATTGCATGACGCACTATCCATGC
>JBOFGW010000316.1:0-6440 GCA_051649325.1 Burkholderiaceae bacterium
AGAATGATGAAAAGCTTCATCACTTCCGATGGCTGGAAGTTGAAGACAGGCAGTGGAATCCACCGGTTCGCGCCGTTTACGTTCTTGCCGATACCGGGAATGAGAACCAGGACGAGTAGCGCAATGCCGGCCAGAAACAGCACCGGCGCATGCCGCTGCCACACCGCCATCGGTACGCGAAACACGATCACCGCCGCAGCAAGGCCCACGCAGATGAACAGCACATGCCGAACCAAGAAATGCGTAGGCGTGTAGCGTGCAAATCGCGGTGCGTCAGGCAGAGCGATGGACGCGGAATACACCATCACCGCACCCAGCACGATCAGAACGCCCACGCACACAGCCAGCCACTCGTCCACTGCAGCTAGGTGCGCGCGCTGCGGCAGCACTGCGGCCTGCGCTGGGCTGAGCCACGCGGTCATTCGCTTGATCATGCCTGCCCCGCTTCAGCGGCGAGCTCATGTACAGCCTGCACAAACACTTGTGCACGATGCGCATAGTTTTTAAACATGTCCAGGCTGGCGCAGGCAGGGGAAAGCAGCGCTACATCCCCCTGCACGGCTTGCTGCGCGGCAACGGCGACTGCTTGAGGTAAATCGGCAGCACGCGCAATTGTTTGCACATGGCCGTTAAGAGCGTTCTCAATCTGCCCAGCATCTGCACCGATGAGCACAGCAGCTTTGAGGAACGGCGCGACAGTTACAAGCGGTGCAAAGTCCTGCCCTTTGCCTTGGCCACCAGCAATCAGCACGATCCTGCGACGGCCTTCGGCAAAGCCCTGGATCGCAGCCAGCGTCGCTCCCACATTGGTGCCCTTGCTGTCATCGATATAGTCAACGCCGTCCACGTTCGCCACAAACTGCGCGCGATGCGGCTCGCCTGCGTAATCACGCAGGCCGCGCAGCATTGGACCGAGCGGCGTGCCGACAGCGTCGAGCAGCGCTAGAGCAGCCAGCGCATTCGCATGATTGTGTGATCCGCGGATGCGTAGCGCATCTGCAGGCATCAGCCGATGAAGCTGCGTATCTGCAGGTGGCGCGCCTTTTTTGCGTGGCCCGTCATCCACCGCGCGCGCCTGCGCCAGCCAGCGCAGGCCACCATCGTCCTGTACCCCCCAATCACCGGCAGCGAGCGGAGCATGCAGACCAAACGTCACTACAGGCGGAGCGAGCTTTGCGTCTGAGCGCATCGCCGCCACAAGAGGATCGTCCCGGTTCAGTACCCGGACTGTGCCTTCGCCAAAGATACGTGCCTTGTCCGCCGCGTACGCCTGCATGCTGCCGTGCCAGTCCAAATGATCTTGGCTCAGGTTCAGCACGGTGGCGGCGTTGGCGGCCAAGCTGCGCGTGAAGTGCAGTTGAAAGCTGGATAGCTCCAGAATCCATAGATCGGGCAATGCATCGTCGGCCAAAGCCTGTGCAAGTGCATCCAGCGCTGCCGGGCTTACATTGCCACACGCAATTGCTTTGATGTCTGCGCTGTGCGCAAGATGCTCCGCAAGCTTGGTGACGGTGGTCTTGCCGTTGGTCCCGGTGATGGCGACAAGGTTGGGTGTGTAGCCACGGGCGGCTGCCAGTTCATGCAGTGCAAGCGCAAACCACTCAATCTCACTGTCCACTGCAATGCCGCGACGCGCTGCTTCCTCCAGCAGCGGCTTTACCTCCGGTGCATCCGGTGCAAGACCGGGGCTGATCGCGATGCGATCAACTCCTTCAAGCAGTGCATCACCAAACGGCCCGAGAACTATCTGTGCGCTTGAAACAGTTTCCTTCAGCTGCGCAAGCTGCGGCGGCGGTGCAGCCGCATCCGCGCGCGTATCTGCGACGCGTACGTGCGCGCCATGCGCAGCTGCAAAACGTGCGCATGCCAAGCCTGATTCGCCCAGACCCAGCACCAACACTTGTTTTTGAGAAAGAAATTCCATCAACGCAATTTCAAGGTAGAAAGCCCAACCAGGACGAGCATCATCGTAATAATCCAAAACCGCACAACCACCTGTGTTTCCTTCCAACCGCTGACTTCAAAGTGATGATGCAGCAGTGCCATCTTCAAGATGCGCCGCCCTTGCCCGTACTTGCGTTTAGTGTACTTAAACCAGCTCACTTGCACCATGACCGAAAGTGTTTCCGCAACAAAAATGCCGCCCATGATGAAAAGCACAATCTCTTGCCGGGTGATCACTGCAATTGTTCCGAGTGCGCCGCCCAATGCCAGCGCGCCGACGTCGCCCATGAACACCTGCGCCGGGTGCGCGTTGAACCACAAAAACGCCAAGCCCGCGCCGGCCATGGCCGCGCAAAACACCATGAGTTCGCCCGCGCCAGGAATATGCGGGAAGAACAAGTACTTGGCGTAATCGACCCGGCCCACCACGTAGGCAAACACACCCAGCGCAGAACCCACCATCACCGTAGGCATGATGGCGAGGCCATCCAGCCCGTCGGTCAGATTGACGGCATTGCTGGTGCCAACGATGACAAAGTAAGTCAGCGCGATAAATCCAAACACGCCCAGCGGATAACTGATGCTCTTGAAAAACGGCACGAGCAAGTCAGCGCGTTGTGGCAGCTCCAGCGTCATGCCGGAAGCAAGCCAGCTGATAAACAGATCAAGCCCTTTTTCGGCATTGGGTGCGGACACCGCAAAGGCAAGATAGATTGCTGCGGCAAGGCCAATCAGCGTTTGCCAGAAGTATTTTTCCTTCGCACTCATGCCCTTGGGGTTCTTGTGCACCACCTTGCGGTAGTCATCCACCCAGCCGATCCAGCCAAATCCAAAGGTGACAATCATCACTACCCACACAAAGCGGTTGGTCAGGTCCATCCATAGAAGCGTCGATACGGCAATCGACAGCAGAATCAGTGCGCCTCCCATCGTCGGCGTGCCGCTTTTGACCAGATGCGTTTGCGGCCCGTCTGTGCGTACGGCCTGGCCGATTTTCAATGCAGTAAGCCGGTTGATCACCCACGGCCCAAACACGAGGCCTAGCAGCAGCGCGGTCGCGCACGCCCCCACGGCACGGAACGTGATGTAGCGAAACACGTTCAGCGGTCCAAGCTCCTGCGCAAACTGTGCAAGCCACATCAGCATGGCGCACGCTCCGTTTCATTTAGTTTTTGAATCACTCGTTCCATCGCCATGAAGCGCGAGCCTTTGACCAGCACTGTGTCGTCCTGCGCCAGTGCAAGCGCATCAATCAAGTCAACCGCTTCCTGCACTGAATTGGCATGCCCCGCTTGCGCGCCGGGCGCAGCAGCCACAAACGCTGCAAGACTCGCCTGCGTAGCGGCACCCATCGTGATCAAGCTCTGCACACCGCGCTGGGCCGCATAGGCACCCGCTTCGCTGTGAAAGGCCGCGCCGTTTTCTCCCACCTCACCCATGTCGCCGAGCACCAGCACCCGACGACCCGGCAAACTGGCCAGCACATCAATTGCAGCGCGCACCGAGTCTGGATTGGCGTTGTAGGTATCGTCCACCAAAACGAAATCGGGGTGCGCAAGGCGCTGCATCCGCCCCTTGGCCGGCGTGAATGCATTGAGCCCTTGCGCAATCGCGGCCGCATCCACACCCGCCGCGTGGGCAGCCGCCAGCGCAGCAGCCGCATTGCGTACGTTGTGCTGTCCGCCGATATGTAGCGTGATTGGATATTCAACAGTAGAAGACGCAATATTCATGCGCGTTTCCAAGCCATTTTGGCTCAAAACCCGCATGGATATTGCGTGAATTCCTTCTACATTGAACTCAACACTGCGTCGAACACCCGCAGCAGCACGCCAAATGTCTGCATATGCATCGTCAGCAGGAAATACAGCCGTGCCGTCGGCAGGCAAGGCCGCAATGCCAAGCGCATGCTCATGCGCCACAGCTTCCACGCTGACCATAAACTCCTGGTGCTCGCGCTGCGCATTGGTCACAAGAGTAATCGTGGGCTGCGCGATCGCGGCAAGCTCGGCCGTTTCGCCGGGATGATTCATTCCCGCCTCGATCACTGCAAATCGATGCTCCGCGCGCAGACCAAGCAGCGTCAGCGGCAAACCGATGTCATTGTTCAGGTTGCCTTTGGTGGCGAGCACGCCAGCCTCGCCCGCTGCGGCACGGAAAATCGAGGCCACCATGTCTTTGGTCGTCGTTTTGCCGTTGCTGCCGGTGACCATCACCAGCGCTGGCGAAAACCGCTTGCGCCACGCGCTTGCCAGTTCACCCAGTGCGCGCTTTGGGTCAGGCACGATGATCGCGGCAAGCCCATCGGGAATCTGCGCGTGCGGCGCAACTACGGCCGCAGCAACACGCTTTTCAAGCAGTTGCTGCAAGAAATCATGTGCATCGAAGCGTTCGCCTTTCAGCGCGACAAACAAGTCGCCTTCTTGCGCGGTGCGTGTGTCGGTATGCACGCGCGTGAAGCGCACACTCGCATCGCCCGCGATGGTTGCGTGCTGCAAGTTCAGTGCAGCCTCGCTCAGTTGCATCATGCTGCGCCCTCCGCATGCATATGCGTGTTGCGCCACGCCTCGAGCGCTTGCCGCGCGTGCGTTGCGTCGTCAAACGGATGCTTCACGCTCGCAATCTCTTGCACGGATTCGTGGCCTTTTCCGGCGAGCAGCACTACATCATTCGCGCGTGCGGAATCAATCGCGTGAGCAATAGCGCGTGCACGGTCTGCGTCAACATGCAGCGCACCGGCTCGATCTATGCCGGCAAGAATCTGGTCGATGATTTTCTGCGGCGCTTCGCTACGCGGATTGTCGCTGGTGACCACCACGCGATCGGCCAGCTCAGCCGCGATCCGGCCCATCTGCGGCCGCTTGCCTGGGTCGCGGTCACCGCCGCAGCCAAACACGCAGATGAGCTTGCCCTTGCGGTCATGCGCCACCGGCCGCAGCGCGTTCAGCGCGCTGGCAAGCGCATCAGGCGTGTGCGCGTAGTCCACAACCGCGAGCGGCGTGTCCTCGCCACCCAGCGCATTCATGCGGCCTGCAACGGCAGGCACGGTGGCAAGCGCCGCGGCCACTGCATGGACCGGCATGCGCAGCGTGAGCAGACAGCCGGCGACTGTCAATGCATTGGCCACGTTGTAATCGCCCAGCGCCGGCAATTTCACGTCTAAATGCGCACCTTCATGTGTCAACTCAAAGTGCGCAGACCGGCCCCGCCACTGCAGCCCTGCTACGCCAACCAGCGTATCCGCGTCTTCGCTTTGCGTGGCGGCCATGCTGGTGGCCCAGATGCGCGGACGCAGTGCGGCCGCATGTAATTGCGCAGCCATGCGGTGGCCCGCGGCATCGTCAATGTTGATCACCACATCGGCCAGCTCCGGCCACTGGAGCAAGCTGCGTTTGGCGGCTTCATACACCTCTAGCGTGCCGTGATAATCCAGATGATCGCGCGTGAGATTGGTAAACGCCGCAACCGCAAAGTGCATGCCGGCCAGCCGGTGCTCGGCAAGCCCGATGCTGGACACCTCAATCGCGCAGGCCTGCGCACCTTCTGCGCGCAAGCTCGCAAGCTGGCGTTGCAATTCAACCGCTTGCGGCGTAGTAAAACCGGTAGAAGACATCGCGCCGGGAAAGCCAATACCCAGCGTTCCAATCACCGCGCATTTGGTTCCCGCTGCGCTCAGGCAATGCGCCAGCCACTGTGTGCACGTGGTCTTGCCGTTGGTGCCCGTTACGCCAATCACTTGCATGTGGCGCGACGGATGGCCGTAAAAATGCGCGGCAATCTCGCCAGCGACGCGCTTAAGGTCTAGCACAGCCAAGCAAGGCACATCGCCGCACTGAGCCGCATCAAAACCCGCTTGCTCTGCCACGATCGCTGCCGCACCAGCAGCCGCGGCGGCGCGGATATAGCTGCGGCCATCCACGCGTTCACCGGGGTAGGCAAAGAAAACGTCGCCCGCAAACACAGCGCGCGAATCACTGGCCAAGTGCGCGCCGGCACCGGTGTGCTGCGCAATCCACTGCGCGATGGCCGCCGCGTTCATAGCGCCTGCCCCACGGTTTCAACCGCACCTTGGTCCCGCACCACCAAGGTTTTGTAAGGCGCATCCGGCGGCAGGTTCAGTGCCCGCAAGCTGCCCGCCACAACATTGGCAAACACGGGCGCAGCAACATCGCCACCATAGGTTTTGCCGCCCGATGGCTCGTCAATCATGGTGGCAACAATGATGCGCGGATTGCTGGCCGGCGCAAATCCAACGAACGAGCCGATGTACTTGCCTTCCAGATACCCGCCGCCGCCTTGCTTGCGCGCGGTGCCGGTTTTGCCGGCAACGCGGTAGCCCACCACTTGCGCCTTGGGCGCTGTGCCGCCCGGGCCGGCGGCCATCTCTAGCATCCTGCGCATCGCCTGCGCAGTCTGCGGACTCATGACTTGTACGCCTTGCACCGGCTGCGTCTGTTTCGCAAACGACAGCGGCAGAATCTGGCCGTCATTCACAA
>JBOFGW010000317.1:0-3028 GCA_051649325.1 Burkholderiaceae bacterium
CAACGCCGGCCGTGCGAGCAAGCTTGCCTATATCGATGACCACGGCACGCTGACCTACGGCGAACTGGAGGGCCGCATCCGCCGCATGGCTGCCGCGCTGCTTGCCGCCGGCGTGCGGCGTGAAGAGCGCGTGCTGCTGCTGATGCATGACTGCAATGACTGGCCTGTGAGTTTTTTAGGCGCACTCTACACAGGCGTGGTGCCTGTGGCCGTTAACACCCTGCTCACGGCGGACGATTACGCCTACATGATGCAGCACTCGCGCGCGCAAGCGGCGCTGGTCTCTAGCGCGCTGCTGCCTACGCTGCAAGCAGCAATGCAGCAAGGCAAGCATGAAGTAAAAACCATCATCGTCTCCACACCTTCCGCTACCCTGCCCAAAGACGCAATAGCGCTGCAAGACTTCATCAACGCCCACGCCCCGCTGCCAACGCCCGCCAATACCGCGCCGGATGACCCAGGCTTTTGGCTCTACTCCTCCGGCTCCACCGGCAAGCCCAAAGGTGCGCTGCACACTCACGGCAACCTTTACTACACCGCGGAGCTGTATGGCCGCGGCGTGCTGGGCATCACGGAGCAAGACCTATGCTTTTCCGCCGCCAAACTGTTTTTTGCTTACGGCCTGGGCAACGCGCTGACCTTTCCGCTTAGCGCAGGAGCCACCACGCTGTTGATGGCCGAGCGGCCCACGCCGGATGCCATCTTCAAGCGCTGGCGCGGAGAAGTGAATAGCACCAAACCAACCATCTTCTTCGGCGCCCCCACCGGCTTTGCCGGCATGCTGGCCGCGCCCACCCTGCCCGCCAAAGACCAAGTGGCGCTGCGCCTGTGTTCATCCGCCGGCGAGGCGTTGCCCGCAGACCTGGGCGAGCGCTTCACCAAACACTTTGGCGTGGAAATCATTGACGGCATTGGATCCACAGAAATGCTGCACATCTTCTTATCCAACGTGCCGGGCAAAGTGCGCTACGGCACCACCGGCTGGCCCGTGCCCGGCTACACCATTGAGCTGCGCGGTGACGATGGCCGCCCCGTGCCAGACGGTGAAACCGGTGACCTCTACATCAACGGCCCCAGCGCCGCACTCATGTACTGGGGCAACCGCGAAAAAAGCCGCGAAACCTTTCAAGGCGCGTGGACCAAAAGCGGCGACAAATACGTGAGAAACGCAGACGGCACCTACACCTACAGCGGCCGCAGCGACGACATGCTCAAAGTCAGCGGCGTCTACGTCAGCCCGTTTGAAGTAGAAGCCACGCTCGTGCAACACAGCGCCGTGCTAGAAGCTGCCGTGATTGGCATGGCAGACGCGCAAGGCCTCACAAAAACCAAAGCCTTCGTGGTGTGCAAGCCCGGCCAGCAAACCACAGAAGAAGAACTCAAAGCCTTCGTCAAAGACCGCCTGGCACCTTTCAAATACCCGCGTGTGATTGAGTTTGTAGCCGAGCTGCCCAAAACTGCGACGGGGAAGATTCAGCGGTTTAAGCTACGAGAACGGGAAGCAAGCAGATAGCATGCGGCCTCTGTTGTCAGAGTTTTCAAATTGATTCAACATTGAGCCGGTCGTCGTTTTCAGATCTCGTCGTTTAGACGTGAAGCTAGGCTGCGCCCTACCCGCCATCCCAGCAAGGCCACAGGCAGATTGATGTTGTTGGAGGTTATGGTGGGCATCAGCGATGCATCCGCAACGTAAAGATTGTCCACGCCCAGGATCGCTCCATTACCGTCGCATACCGCACCTTTTGCAACATCTGTGCCCATTGCACAGCTTCCCGCAGGATGCCAGTAATGAACGTGGTTTGCACGAATCCACGCTCGCAGATCAACTCCCGTGACATTAGACCCAGGATGCGTCTCGGTCCTTGCTAACGCCTTGAGCTGCGGCAGGCAGAAAAGACCTCGGGCGATCTCTATTCCGGCTTCCATCGCATCAAGATCATTCTGCCCGGAGTCAGTAAAGTGCTGATGGGCGATAGTGAACGTGTGCCCCATTCCTCCGGCGTCAACTAAAACGCTGCCACGGCTGTACTCGCGCATGAGCCCTACATAGAGATCCCACGTCCATGTCCCGCTATCGGGAGGTTGTTCAGACCCAACGGGAAACAGGTGGAGATCGAACAGTGCGACATCTGCCGTGGAGCGCCGTTTGATAATGATGCCTTCCTCGAACTGTTGCCGTTGCGCCCGGTGTTTGCGCATCGCTTCCACCAAGGCCGGGCTACCGTCAAAGCGAAGCACTGTACATGGGTGGTCCTGAAGATTTCGGCCAACGCCCTTGAGAGCGTGCAGACATTCAATGCCCGCGGCCTGCAACACAGGTGGATCGCCGATACCCGAGCGCTGCAGAATGATAGGCGTCATATACGCGCCCGCTGCAAGCACCACAACATCAGCACGTACACAGAAAGGTTCTCCGTTTAGAAGGCCTTCTACACCAACAGGCCTGCCCGATTTCATCAGCAGCCGCCGTACCTCTGCATTACCAACAATCCGTAACCTCTGGTTGTTCCTGAACGGGTCGACAAAAGCAAAAGCGGCGTTCCAGCGCATACTCCCGCGTTTGTTGACGGGGCACACGGAGACGCCTTCGTTCTCATCGAGGTCATTGATGTTGAGTGATTCCGGCCATCCAGCACGCAGCGCGGCGTCACGTACTGCCTCTTGGTACGGTGAGAGTTCGCCGGGCAGCCATGAACGCACGCGAAGCAGTGTTTCAATGTCTTGAAAATCCTGCTCAAGCCCAGCGGTACTGAACCTCCCTCCCGTAGAGTGCTCCCAAGCGATGAAGTCCTGTCGCGCACCACGGACTGCGCTGCAACCGTTGTGTGCCGAGCAGCCGCCAATCACCTGCGCTCGCTCAAGCGGGTAGCTGCGCCCGTTTGGGTCGCGATTCATCAAACCCATGTCGTGCGTCGCGGGTATGCGGCGTGTGTCGAGTAGCTCGGCAGGCCAGTTCAGCTCGTCAAAGTGGCCGTAATCTGGCCCTGCCTCAAGCAAAATGACTTCAGCATTTGAGCCGCGCATGAGT
>JBOFGW010000318.1:0-5996 GCA_051649325.1 Burkholderiaceae bacterium
GGAACGACCCACAGATCATAGCTAACTAGCTTAGATGCACTTGTAGCGTAAATGATGTCGGCGCGTGGATAACCGCCCGGCTCATAACCAATGAACTTGCTCACCACGGCCCCGTTTTTCCACATAAAAACACCAGCGCCCTCAGCAGCAATCGCGAGTGATTGAGGATCGTCGGGCTTTGCAGCGATCCCGCTTGGGTATACGGGACCAGCGCCGTAGCCCGTGGACTGGTTGAATGGATTGGTGATGCGTATCTTGTGACCTAGAACTCCAGTGCTCAAATCGAGCTGTTGTACTGCCGACTCATATCGCAGTCTTACATAAGCTGTGCGGCTACTGTCCGCGACAACTATTAGATCAGCCTCACTCGAGAGAGGAATTAGTCGTTTGACTACACCGGTTTCTTCATCAATAAGTGCAAGGGAATTTCCTTGCGGTCCGGCTGCGGCCGCTGTTGTTGCAATGAACTGTTTGCCCGCGGCGTCGTATGTGAGGGTGTGAGCAGGGACCGGAACCGACACGGCGGACATCGATGCCGAAGTTGCAGAACTTATTTTGGAAAAGTCGACTGCCGGTTTTTCAGGAATCGCTGCTAGATCAAAGCTGACTAGATGAGTGACACTTGATAGAGGGTCCCAGAAAAGCAGACCTACCATAGATTTTCCGATGGGTTCCACCTGTAGAAGCTCGCCGAGCAGGCCGTTAACTTGCGCGATCACCGGGGCAGGCTCATCAATGCGAAATTGCCTTTTCAGGTAGGCGCGCTCACCATCAAATTCTTCTACTAGCAGCTGCACTCTAGGCAAACTAGTACCAATGGTGTTATTCATAACTTGAATGACGCTGTTGAGGCCCGGATGAAAGACTCGAAAGTCGCCGCGGCCAAAAGACTTCGTTAACATCAACGTATCTGCATCAAACTCGCCGCCGAAGCCATGGAACATCCGTTTTCCATAAACGCGCAGATTGCCAATGAAGTTAGGCGTTACGCCCTCCGAATAAGCTCCCACATCAATCCCCTCGGGAACCACAACGAGCCGTTGCAGAGTTCCCGCAGTCGTCTCCTTGTCCAAACCAACGAGCGTATTGGCATCGATGAACTCAATTTCTGGGCACCGATTTTTTAGCGGATTTGTTGGGTTGCCGGGATCAAGCTGCGCGGTTTTTGGGCGGCGAACGCCGGCGTCGAAGACGGCGACTTCGTTGAATGGGCTGACCGCTTGGAGAAAGCCGATCGACACGGCGATCGTGTTTGGAGAGCCGGGGCGGACAGCGATGTCAAGCGCCCCTGTCCAATTGCCATTCGCATTTGGATTGATTGACCGAGCAGAGAATTTTCGGATCAGGTCACGAGCACGAAGATCAATTTGCAGGATTGCCTCTTCATTGGGAATCCCTGCGTACAGATAACCACCATCATCACTTATTGATAGAGGGGTAGCGATATTGGTTGTTGGGTACGACCAAATGGTGTCTAAAGTTAACGGATCCAACCCGACTATTGCGGTGGAGTTGGGTCCTGTAGCAATGCTCGCGACAATATGATTACGCGAGCTATCATAAGTTATAGCTTGAGTTTGAAGTTGTCGAACTCGAGCGGACGCTAGCGGAGAATTGGTTGGGCTGAAATAGGTAATTGGCGGGCCGTCAAAGATGAGCGTCGGCACCTGGGCGATCGGCGTCTGGCTAGGTGACGGACTAGGAGTAGGGGATACCGAGGGCGATGGGGTTGGTGATGGCCCAACACCGCTGGGCGTTGTTGGGCCATCAGATGACGAACCACCACCACAAGCTACGAGCGCAAACGCAGTAACGAGAATTGCAAAGACTTTCATAGCTTCCCCTTTAACTAACCCTTATTTAAATCTTATCAACAGCGTTGAGGAAAAGCACTTCAATGCCCGGACGCGTTGCTGCGAGTCACAAAACGCGAGCCCACTTACTTAGCTTACATTCCTAAAAGTAAGTGTTTGCTATTGCTCAATCAACCGATCCGCATATCGCGGCGTAAACCGCAGCCACGTGCCTTCTGCGGTGATGCGCCGCCACACCGCACGTTTTTCAATCACGGGCATGCCGGTCCAGCGCGTGACTTCATCAAAGGTGCGGCCGCAGCCGGTGCATTTGGGGTCGCCCACGCTGGTGGAGCAGATGGCGATGCAGGGGGAATCGGGCAGGCTGTGGGCCCAGGTTTCGAAGGCGTGGATGGCGTCTAGCGAGAGCGTTTCTTCATCCAGCGTATCGGTGCGCTGCGCGATCATTTGGCCGTAGGTGTGTGCGAGCGCGCCAACTTCCGCGCCCAGGGCGGTAGCCGCATCCGCAGGCACGCGGACGCGCCACCAATTGATGGCGGCTTCAACGTCGGCGATGTGGATGGCAGCCATGCTATGCGGATGCCCTCACTTGCAGTGCGCGCTGCGGCTGGTAAGCCGCAGCCGTTTGGCAGGCTCGCCGCATGCGGCTCGAAACCCCTGCCAAACCCCTAACCCTCTCCGTGCAAGGGAGAGGGAATAAACCCCTTCTCCCTCGCAGGCAGAAGGTTGGGATGAGGGTGCGGTGCTACGCACTAGAAAAGCAGCCTGAAAAGGTGGTAACGCATTTCGCGGTGCATCGTGTTTAAACATGCCGCGTCAACCCGCCATCCACGCGCAGATTCTGCCCGGTGATGTACGCACCGCCATCGCTCACCAGAAACGCCACAGTCTTGGCGATCTCTTCGCTCTTGCCGTAGCGGCCCATGGGGATTTTGGCGCGGCGTTCTTCTTTTTCCGGCAGGCTGTCGATAAAGCCGGGCAGCACGTTGTTCATGCGGATGTTGTCTTGCGCATAGCGGTCTGCAAACAGTTTGGTGAAGCTCGCGAGTGCGGCGCGCATCGGGCCGGAGACGGGGAAGTTCAAGTCCGGCTCGAGCACCACCGCAGTGGAAATATTGACGATGGCGCCGCCGCCTTGCTGCTTGAACTGCGGCACCACCATGCGCGCCAGGCGAATCACCGGTGTGAGCACCACATCAAGACCTTTGTGCCAATCCGCGTCGGTAATCTCGAGCAGATCGCCCTTGGGTGGATGCGGCGCGGAGTTCACCACAGCGTCGATGCGGCCAAAGGCCTTGAGCGTGGCATCCACGGCGCGCTGCAGGTCGGCTTGCTGCATCACGTCGCCGGTGATGCCGACGCCGCCGAGTTCTTTGCCTAGCGCTTCGCCTTTGCCGCTGGAACTCATCACGGCGACGCGCCAGCCTTGCGCTGCTAACTCTTTCGCGCAGGCAGCGCCCATGCCGGAGCCGGAAGCGGTGAGGAGAACTGCTTTGTTAGACATGATGGTTGAATTCATTCCAAGGTATTGGGGGCGCAGAATGTTTCACAAGCCGTTCGCCCTGAGCCTGTCGAAGGGCTCTATTCACGAACTGCAAGCCGTCAACGCAAATGCACTTCGACAGGCTCAGTGCGAACGGTCACCCGCAGTAATTTGTGGTGTTTAAAAAAGAACACGCAGTATCCATGAGGTTCTTCAAGCAAAAATGGCTCAAAAGGCGCATGGATATTGCGTAGAGACCTTAAAAATCGTTCAAAAACAACTAAAAAATTTACAGATGCGCCAATGCAGATTCTGCTGAGGACACCTCAAACTTGCCCGGTGCTTCACGGCCTAGCCACTTCACCACACCGTTCTCCACAATCATTGCGTAGCGGTCGCTGCGCAGGCCCATGCCGCGCGTGGTCAGGTCCAGCGTGAGGCCCAGCGCTTTGGAATAGTCTGCGCTGCCGTCAGCAATCATGCGCACTTTGGTGCCCACGCCCTGGTCTTTGCCCCAGGCGTGCATCACGAAAGCATCGTTCACGGAGAGGCACCAAATCTCGTCCACGCCTTTGGCCTTGAGCGCGTCGTAATGCGTGACGTAGCCGGGCACGTGCTTGGCCGAGCAGGTGGGGGTGTACGCGCCGGGCAGGCCAAAGATCACGATCTTTTTGCCGGCGGTGTCTTTGAGCACATCCACCGCGTTGGGGCCGATCGAGCAGCCGTCTTTTTCTACTTCAAAAAATTCTTGCACTGTGCCGGCGGGCAGTTTGTCACCAACTTGAATGGTCATGGATGACTCCTTTATGTAGCGTTAGAAAAGGGGTAGATCTGCAGTTTAGCGGGCGCCGCGCCTGCCCCGGCTTTGCTATGCGGGACGGGGCTTTGCGCGATTGTGCGGGTTTTCTCCAGGGTGCGTTTTATGGGCACAACAGCCCGCGGCCCGCTCTGTTGATGTTTTGCATACGCTGGCCATGGAGAGACACAAAAGGCACGTAGCATCAAGCGATTGCTGGTGAAGCTGCTGCAGCCGCGTGCAACGCGCGGCCCGCGATGCCTATAGACACAGCAATACCCGGAGGACACATGAATAATTCGATTAGCGCATACGGTCGCGTGGTGCGGCACTTGGCGGCGCTGTGTGCCATTGCTTTGCTCAGCAGCGCTGTTTGGGCGCAGGACATCGTTGTTGGCCAGGTCGGCCCCTTTACCGGGTTGCCCTCGCCGGATGCGACCGAGGTAAATCAGGGCGCGCAAGCTTACTTTGACCTGATCAATGAACGCGGTGGCATTGGCGGGCGCAAGATTACTTTTTTCAAGCTGGACGATCAGTTCAAGGGCGACGAGTTTGCCAAGCAGATTGACGTAGCTGCGCAGAAAAAGCCCATCGCACTAATTACACCGATTGGCTCGGCCGCGATGCAGCGCGCGTTTAAGGATAACCTCTTCGACAAGTACGACTTCGTGGTGGTCAACGCGATTCCGGGCGCGGATATCTTCCGCAAACCGGGGCATCCGCGGTTGTTTCATATTCGCGCCAGCGATGGCCAGCAAATCACCAAGATCATCAACCATGCCAAGACGGTGGGCATCAATTCTGTGACAGTGCTGCACCAGGATCTGCCCATTGGTACCGCAGGTCTTGAGCGTGCCAGGGAAATTGCCGTGCCCTTGAATGTCAAGATAGAAGGGTTTCAGGCCAAGCATGATGACACTTCGCTGGCTGAGGGTGCGCGCAAAGTGGCACAGCGTGCGCCAGAAAGCGTGCTGGTCATCGGCTCGCCCAAATACATGGCCGATGCCATCAATCAGCTGCGCCGCGCGGGTGTGCTGAACTCTATTTTTGCCTTGTCTTATCTGCCGCCCGGCTTGGTCACCAAACTGGCGGGCGAAGATAACGCGCGCGGCATTGGCATTGCGCAGACGTATCCCAATCCCAACGGCCGCACCATTGGCCTGCAGCGCGAGTTTCAAGAAACCATGAAGAAGTACGCGCCCTCAGTCACGAACTACTCTGCATTCCATTTGGAAGGCTATATCAGCGCGCGGGTGCTGGTAGAAGCGCTGCGCCGCAGCGGTGCGGTTTCAGCCGACCGGGTGGCCAGGGCGCTGCGCAGCATCGATGGGCTGGACTTGGGCGGCTTTGTGGTCGATTTCTCTAGCGGCAACACTGGCAGCAGCTACGTGGATATCGCGGTGGTGACCAAAGGCGGGCGCTTGATGTACTAAGCGGCCGGTGCCGCAGGCGCATCTTGCGGCACTAACGCGAGGTACTGCGCAATGCTCATGGTGCCAATGGGTTTAAGCAGCACATGCATGTCGTGCTTGTTCGGCCCAAACGCCATGTCTTTGATGATTCGATTGTGCACGTAGCCGTTGCGCTGCCAAAAACTGCGTGCGCGCGCGTTTACCTCAGCCACATTCAGACGCAGCAGTTGCGCACCGCGGCTGGCCATCCAGTCTTCTAGCGCGGTGTAGAGCTGCTGCGCGGTGCCATCACCTTGCAAGATTGTCGCTACATGAAAATAGCCGATATGCCATACATCTTTGGCGCGCAAGTCGGCGCAGACATCAATCAAACCCACTACATGAGCGGCGGTGCCCATCGGCGTTTTTTCCAGCACCCCGAGTTTGAAGATTTCTGTATAGCGCATCTCCGGCGGCGGCCGATGCTCGCAAAACGCGTTCAAATACGCCTC
>JBOFGW010000319.1:0-12757 GCA_051649325.1 Burkholderiaceae bacterium
CCATCGGTGCCTGCGCAAACACATAAGGCGCGGAAATTGCTGCAGCACCAGCGGCGCCGGCTTGAAGCAATTGACGGCGGTTGAGCGAGGACTTGATCATGGAAAACCCTTTCACAAAAAAGTTAAGCGTGCCTCAAATTGGGGCGCTTTTTGAGCGCAGGCGCGGTTGTACAGGCCATAAGGCGCACAAGGCGCAATCAACATGCCAAGATGAGCTAGTGAAAATACCTGCGTAGTTGCGAGAATCTGGCACGCACTCAAACTGATCTTGAAAACACTACTCCATGAATTCTGAGACTGAACTGATCCCGCTGGGCGCTTGCCCTTCGCAAGCCTGGCAAGTAAACGCCGCGCTATGCGACATGAGCCGGCCACAGCGCGCGCCGTGCCGTGTGGAAGTAGCGGCGCTGCCGCAGCGCGTGGCGCTGGACCTGAACAAAACCGCGATGATCGTCATCGACATGCAAAATGATTTTTGCCACCCGCAAGGCTGGCTTGGCTCAATCGGCGTGGATGTGAACGCCGCGCGCGCACCGATTGCGCCGCTTGCGCGGCTTTTGCCCGCGCTGCGCGCGGCAGCGGTACCGATTCTGTGGGTCAACTGGGGCATCCGGCCGGACAAACTCAATCTCAGCCCCTGCCTGCTGCATGTCTATAACGGCAACGGCCGCGCCACCGGGCTGGGCGATGCGCTTGCGCAGGCGCCGTCTGCGCGTAACCGCGTGCTGGAAAAAGATTCATGGGGCGCGGCGGTGGTGGACGAGCTGCCGATTGAGCGCAGCGACATCTGCATCGACAAATTTCGCATGAGCGGGTTTTGGGACACGCCGCTGGACGCGATCTTGCGCAACCTGGGCGTAAGCACCGTGCTGTTTGGCGGTGTGAATGCAGATCAGTGCGTGCTGGCCACGTTGATGGACGCGAATTTTCTGGGTTACGACACGCTGCTGGTGCAAGACTGCAGCGCCACAACTTCGCCCACGTTTTGCTGGGACGCAACTTTGTATAACGTGCGGCAATGCTTTGGCTTTACGCTTGAAAGTGCCGATCTACTTGCGCAACTTCAATCATGACATCACAAACCCACGCGGTCACATACCGCAGCGCCAGACAATACGAAGTATTTCGCATCGCCGCGCATGAGACCAACAAGTTCGCCATGATCACCGACCCGGTGGCGGATGGTGCGAGCTTTATCCAGGTGATCGAGATCTTCGATGTCGGCGGCAAAACCCCGCCCAACGCGCACCGCGCTGCGCAAGAGTTGTTTTACGTGCTGTACGGTGAGGGCATTGCCGTGTGCAACGGCCAGACCATTGCGCTTACGCCCGGCAGCAGCTTTTTAGTACGGCCAGGCCATACCCACGTCGTGGAAAACACTGGCAGCACGCGCCTGTATTGCCTGACCACCATGGTGCCCAACGAAGATTTCGCGCAGCTGATCCGCGCTGGCGTACCGGACGTGCTGGATGCGGAAGATTTGCGCGTGCTCGGTGTGGTGTGATTTGGTGATACGTTGATGAAGCCCTTCGTTCGCGTTGAGCCTGTCGAAACGCATTTGCAAAAGGTTGAGTCAAGTTAAAAGTCTGCAAATGGGCTTCGACAGGCTCAGCCCGAACGGATTTCAATGAGCACTCGTTGAAAAAAAAGGCCGCTTGCGCGGCCTTTTGCATGCTTGACTAAAACCTTAAAGGCGCGGCGTCATGTCAGCCGCCGCTTGCTTACTATCTTCTTCCGCCGCCGCGGCCAGCGCCTGCGCTTTAGTTGCTGTGACCAGTACGGTAGGCAACTTGATGATGTCTGTCTCTACCGGCAGGCGCTTGGCCGTGACCACAACCGGTTCCAGCTTGACCACGGGGTTTGCAGTGGCGACTGCAAACTCAATCACGGCAAGGCTGGTCAACGCAATCGCGCTGCCGAACAGGAGAGCTTTGAGCGTTGTGGTCATGATGAATATCCTTTACGTTGAAGTGGTGCTGCGTTTGTTGATGCCTGCACTTTAGGTAAGCACACCGTCAAGTGCAGCCCATATGCGACGAGTTGCGTAAAGCTCGGCGTGAAGTGCCGAAAAACCGCGACTTTTTGAAGCGGCCTGCACATTGAAACCGTTTTGTCATACAGGGTTCAAGTTGGGAGTACGCAGTATTCATGGGTATTTCCAGCCATAATTGGCTCAAAACCCGCATGAATATTGCGTATACGCCTTAAAACCCCTCAAAAAGCGCATGGCGCGGCGGTTTTTACGGGCTGTGAAGCGCTGTTGTGCTGCACCAGGCGGCAGGCGCAAAATCAAGCTCTTCCCACGCCAAGCGCCAACAGCACATACGCAAAGAGCGGCGCGCATTCATGTCACAACAAAAAAAATCTCCCACCCTCGCGCTAATGATTGCCGCCATCGGCGTCGTGTATGGCGACATCGGCACCTCGCCGCTGTACGCGCTCAAAGAAGTGTTCTCTGCCAGCCACGGTGTGCCGCTGACGCCGCAAAACGTGATTGGCGTGGTGTCGATGATGCTGTGGATCATCACCATCGTGGTCAGTCTCAAATACATCACCCTGATTCTGCGTGCGGACAACAATGGTGAAGGCGGCATCATGGCGATGATGGCGCTGGCCGGTGCGGCAGTGGGCCGCCACTCCACCAAGTACCCGGCGATTGTGGTGATCGGCCTGACCGGCGCGGCGCTGTTTTATGGCGACGGCGTGATCACTCCCGCGATCTCCGTGCTCTCCGCCGTGGAAGGGCTGGAAGTCGCCACGCCGGTGTTCAAACCCTATGTGATTCCGCTGGTCGTAGTGGTAATTACCTTGCTGTATTTTGTACAAAAACGCGGCACCGGCAAGATTGGCGTGGTGTTTGGGCCGGTGATGGTGCTGTGGTTTGCGACGCTGGGCGGCCTGGGTATTGTGAATGTGATGGAGGGCGATGCACGCATCCTGCAAGCCTTCAACCCGCTGTGGGCCTGGGACTTTGTGGCAAACAACAAAGTCATTGCGTTTATTGCGCTGGGCGCCATTGTGCTGTGCGTCACCGGCGCTGAGGCACTGTATGCCGACATGGGCCACTTTGGCCGCCGGCCGATTCGGCTGGCGTGGTACTGGTTTGTGTTTCCCGCGCTCGCGCTGAACTATCTGGGGCAGGGCGCGCTGCTGCTGGCGCGGCCGGAGGCGGTGAGTAATCCGTTTTTCAATCAGGTCTCGCAAGCGTGGGTAGTGCCGCTGGTGATTCTTGCCACGCTGGCCACGGTGATCGCGTCGCAGGCCACCATATCTGGCACCTTTTCGCTCACCAAGCAGGCGATTCAGCTCGGCTTTTTGCCGCGCATGCGCGTGGAGTTCACCAGCAGCAAATCGGCCGGGCAAATCTACATTCCGTTTGTGAATTGGGCGCAGTATGTGCTGGTGATTGCGGCAGTGATCGGCTTTGGTTCTTCCAGCAATATCGCAGCGGCCTACGGCACGTCTGTCACCGGCTCAATGCTCGTGGAGACGATCATGACCTTCTTTGTGATCCGCTATAGCTGGAAGTATGGGCTGGCGCTCTGCATCGCCGCCACCGGAATATTCTTGTTCATCGACGTGATGTTCTTTGCCGCCAATGCGCTCAAAATTCCCAATGGCGGCTGGTTTCCGCTGCTGCTGGCGGCGGTGATTCTGGTACTGATGCTCACGTGGCTCAAAGGCCGCAACCTCATCCGCAAATCCACCGAGAGCGATGCGATTGAACTGCGCGGGTTTATCAAATCGCTCTTTCTCGCGCCGCCCGCGCGCGTGGAAGGCACGGCCGTGTACCTCAACGCCAAGGCCGGCATCGTGCCGCGCGCGCTGATGCACAACCTGCTGCATAACAAAGTGCTGCATGAACGCAATGTGTTTTTGGCCGTGCGCTATGTAGATGTGCCGTGGGTGCCGTTCAGCGAACGCGTCAAGATCGAGGCGCTGGGCCACGACTGCTTTGCGGTCGAGGTGCGCTACGGCTTTAAGAACGTGGTGGACATTCCCAACGCGCTCGAAGTATGCGCACAGCACGATCTACAGTTTGACCCCATGACCACCAGCTATTTTCTCTCCCGCCATTCACTGGTGGCCGATGAAACCACCGGTATGCCGCACTGGCAAGAGCAAATCTTTGCCGCCATGCTGCGTAACGCATCGCCGCCGGCGGAGTTTTTGGGGCTGCCGAGTAATCGGGTGATTGAGTTGGGGGCGCAAGTCAGAATCTAAGTCCCCTCTGTCGCTTGCGGGAGAGGGTTAGGGTGAGGGCAGCTCACACGCTGATGCGTATCCACCGTTCGCCCTGAGCTTGTCGAAGGGTACGAACGGGTTATGGCATTTGCCGGGGGTTGCCCGGCGGCAAGTCACTTTTCTTGTCTTGCCAAGAAAAGTAACCAAAAGAAGGCGCGCCCGCTACACCGCCCTTCGGGTTCCCAAAGTTCAACGCACATCCAGAGCGGCCAAAAGAACTCGCTTCGCTCAGACAGCTTTTGGCCGAAACCCTCTGAATGTGCGCTGAACTTTGGCGGCGTAGAGGGCTGGTCAACGCGCGAGCACCGCGCTATGAACTTCTGATCGGCTTTTTTCGGACTGTTCAAGTGCCTTTACGCAATATCCATGCGCATTTTCAGCCACTTTAGCCCCAGAACCCGCATAAATACTGCGTAGTCCACAAAACAATCTACTTGCTTCAGCAATCGCAATCGTCATGCGGTCGCTGCGTGCTCCGGCGCGCACTGGGCATTCGCTTCAGGTGTCGCGATGCGCTCCATGGCTTCGTTCTGAATTGCGAACATGCGCAGCTTTTCGGCGTACGGCACAACAATCATGTCTTCTCGCGCAATCGGCACACCAAGCAGCTCGCCCATACGCGCGGCGCTCAATTGGCTGTGCGCAAGCAGTTCACGCACGATGCTCAACAGTGTGGCGGTCTCGCTTTTGATGAGACCACATGCTCGGGCGTATTGCTCAGCCAGCAGCGCTTCAATTTCTGCGTTGGTGGGTTCGACGTCGGTGCTGAAGTTCTCATCAGATTCATCGGTGATGTCGGTGTGCGCCAAGCGCGAACCAAATCCGTAGTGACGCACAAAGCGTGCAGCCGCAGCGGTGGCTTGCTTGATGTCGCCAAACGCGCCGGTGGAGCAGGCGTCTTTGCCAAACACCAGTTCTTCAGCGGCGCGGCCGGCTAGGCTCACGCAAATATCGTCCAGGCAGTTTTGGCGTGAGCGGGCCTTCAGGCGAACATAGCTGTTGTAGCCGCCTTCAAAGCTGGCCACGTTGATCTTGATTTCCTGAGGCGCGTGGCCAAACAGGCGCGCGTAGGCCAGGCCGTGGCCGGCCTCATGCACGGCAAGCAGGGCGCGAAAATCAGGGCTTGCGCGGCGTTTGATGCGCTCAATATCCAGCGTGATGGCAAAGCCAACTTCAGCGTGGCCCGGTGCCGATGCAAACAGCTTCTGCGCGTTCAGGTCGATACGCAGCGTGATTTCTACGCCAAGTGCCACGCCGTTTTGCGCCGCCCACAGCGCGGTGTTGACCAGGGGCGCACTCAAGATGCTGTGAATGGTTGAAAACAGCGGGCGAGTGCCCTGTGCAGGAAACACGCCGTTGGCGTAAATCGCGTCGCGCACAGTGGCGTCCAGCACAATCCGGTAGCCAGTGAGTTGCTCGATGTTGTCTGCATATCGCCGGCAGTGCTTGTCGATCAAGTAGCGATAGGTGGCCGTGTTCAGTGACGGGTAGATCACGTGCGTGTTGCCCAGACGGGCGACTTGCTCGGGGCGAAAGCGCGTATTCAGTGCCTGCTTGACATCAATGATGGAGAGCTGGCGCGAGAGTTTGTGAAACACGTCAGCGTCGGTATCGCAATCTTCCACGCGCGCGGCCAGGTCGCTGTACATCTCGTCCAAGTTGCCGGACACGATGATCAGCAGGCGGCTGTAATCCGTCTCCCAGGTATCGGCGCGCGATTTGTAGTCGAGAATGTGCGCCTGCAGAACATCCGAACTCCAGGTCATGATCTCTGCCAGCGGCTCTTTGCGCTTGAGCGCTTGCTTGATTTCGCGTGCTTCGTAGGGCGAGATTTTGAACAGACGTGCTTTTTTGGTTTTCTTTGCAGCAGATTCGTCGGCGGCGCTGTCGTCTTCGTCGTCGTTATCCTTGTCCCACTGTGCGCTGTATTGCGAGTAGGCGGCGGCAGATTCAAGCTCTTGCAGAATCGACAGCGCAGGCGGCAGTTTGCCGTCAGACAGCAGTTGCCACACGTCTTGGTAGCGCTTCACGGCAACGTCCTGCTTTTGCTTATCGATGGTGCGAAAGCGCTGGAACTCATCCAGCACCAGAATGCCGGGTTCACCCTCCACTACACCGGACTCGGACAGCATGGCGCTGATCGAGCTTTCGCTGCGCCAGGAGCTGCCGCTTGCAAACCCGTCCATCTGCACTTCAACAAAGCGGTCGTAAAACCCCAGCTTGCGCGCCAAGCTGCGCGTGAGCTGCGTTTTGCCGGTGCCGGTCAGGCCCCACAGGCACACAATCACCGGGCGGCCGATCAGGTGCGGCATCACATACCACGCGCGAATGGCCTCGATCACTTGATCAATCGCCGCATCAATACCGTGCAGCTCTTGCTTAAGTTCGGTGGCAACCTGCGCCAGGCGTGCGCTGCGCTCATGCAGAACGGTTTGGTCGATTTGAATTGTTTGCGTACTCATTTTTCTTACCAGTTTTATCTTGTTCATTCTTCAAAACACACAGTCTTGCGCAGCGCGACTTTATCCGCGCGACGCTGTGCGCCACGGGTGCGGATGTGCTTGCCCGCCGCGCCGGACAGTGCGCGCTGCGAAAGCGCACGCACGACCGGGTTGCGCACGGGCAAAGCGTCCAGTTGCAAGACCAAAGGCTGCTTCATGCGAAGCAGATGTTTGACTTTGCCCAGAGCAAAGTCGCGCGAACGGTGTTTGGCGCTCATCGCGCACTCCTACGTCGTAAAGCACATTCCCGGCAAACATTTGCCAGTGGTGCGAAAAACTGGAGTGCTCGCTTGTTGGCTGCAATACAGCTAAACCAACAACCGACGCGGCCCGCTTGTTTCAAGCCACCGGCAGGTGAAGAAGACGCATGGGTCTACCCTGCCGGGAAAGCGGGGAGAGTGCGTCAGGTAAAAGCGAATTGGTGCATGAGTTTCTTTAGTGTCTGGAGGGTGAAACGTGCGGGGTTACTGGCCACACATAACTTCCAAACGAGGTTGGCATTGTGACGATCAACGCATGAATTCGCAAGCGCGTTGACGGCAAACGCTGTGCGTGGCTGCGCAATTGTTGCGCGCACAAAACAGTTGCTCGGCAGTAAGCCATTGAGAGCTCGCGCGGAACATCGATTGAAAAATTACTACATTGCTCCACGCAGTATTGGTGCGCCTTTTGGAGCAAAAATGGCTTGAAAGGCGCATGAATATTGCGTGCATTGGTGAAATTAATGTGCCAGTTCTGTTCAGCGCTTGGATTAAAGTGTGTGCTTTCCACACTCGCGGAATTTTCTAAACGCCATGACCAAGCACATCATCGCCACCACCAATGCCCCGGCTGCAGTAGGCCCATACTCTCAAGCGGTCAAGAGCGGCAACATCGTGTTCTTGTCTGGCCAAGTGGGGCTTGACCCGGCCACCAAGCAACTCGCGCCAAGCTTTGAAGCCCAGGTGCGGCAGGCGTTCAAGAACATGCTCGCGCTGGTGGACGCGTCGGGTGGCAAGCCTGAGAACATGATCAAGCTCACGCTGTTTGTGACGGACATGGCCACCTTTCCGGTGGTGAATCAAATCATGGCCGAGGTGGTACCGCAGCCGTATCCGGCGCGCTCTACCGTGGGCGTGGCGAGCTTGCCGCTGGGCGCGCAGTTTGAGGTGGAAGCGATTCTGGCGGTTTAGGCGATACTGCATCGCGTGAGCGAAGCGACAGATAAAAAGAGCACTGGCACAGCGCGCGAAAAGCTGGCCAAGCTTGGCCTGCGCCGCGATGTGGATTTTCTGCTGCACCTGCCGCTGCGCTACGAAGACGAAACCACGATCACGCCAATCGCGCAGCTCGAGCCCGGTGAGCCGGCGCAGATTGAAGCAGTGGTTGAGCACAGCGAAGTGGTGTTTCGCCCGCGCCGCCAACTTGTGCTGCGCGTAAAGGATGACAGCGGCGAGCTGTTTCTCCGCTTTCTGAATTTCTACGGCAGCCAGATCAAGGCGTGGCCGCAGGGCGCGCGCATCCGCGCGCGGGGTGAGGTGAAGGGCGGATTCTTCGGTACCGAGATGGTTCATCCGCGCGTGAATAAAGTGGGCGAAGATGCGCCGCTGCCCACCACGCTCACACCGGTGTACCCCAGCAGCGCCGGTGTGCCGCAAGGCTTGATCCGCAAGGCGATTGATCGCATGCTCGCCAAACCCGTCAAGCCGGACTATCTGCCTGATGTGCTCCGCACTCCGCTTGCGCTGCCTGAGCTAGCTGCTGCGCTCAAGGTGCTGCATCATCCGCCGCCCGATGTGCCGCATGCCAGCTTGCATGCGCGCACGCATCCCGCATGGCAGCGACTCAAGTTTGATGAACTGCTTGCGCAGCAGCTGAGCCTGACGCGGGCACGCGATGCGCGGCAAGCGCGCACGGCGCAGCCGCTGGTTGCATGGTCAAAACTCGCGGCGCAGATGCTGGAGCGCCTACCGTTCAAGCTCACTGGCGCGCAGCAGCGCGTGTGGCAAGAGATCCAGGCCGATTTGGCCAAGCCCTATCCGATGCATCGCCTGCTGCAAGGCGATGTGGGCAGCGGCAAAACGGTAGTCGCCGCGCTGGCGTGCTTGCATGCCATCGGCCACGGCATGCAGGCTGCTCTGATGGCACCTACAGAATTGCTCGCTGAACAGCACTTTCGCAAAGTGGCTGATTGGTTGCGGCCCTTGGGTATCAAAACCGTGTGGCTCACCGGTAGTTTGAAGAAGGCAGAAAAAGCCGCTGCTCAAGCGGCCTGTGAAGACGGCAGTGGGCAGCTCATCATCGGCACGCATGCGTTGATTCAAGAGAAAGTGGTTTTTGCGCGGCTGGGCTTGGCAGTGATTGATGAGCAGCACCGGTTTGGGGTGGGGCAGCGGTTGAGTTTGCGCAGTAAATCCGGTGGCATGGAACCCCACATCCTCACCATGAGCGCCACACCCATTCCGCGCACGCTGGCCATGACTTACTTTGCCGATCTTGAAGTAAGCGTGATTGACGAACTGCCGCCGGGTAGAACACCGGTGGTGACCAAGCTGGTGGATGAAAATCGCCGCGATGAAATCATTGAGCGCGTGCGTGAATGGTCGCGCAGCGGGCAGGTGTATTGGGTTTGCCCGCTGATCGAAGAGAGTGAAACGCTTGAGCTGCAAAACGCCATCGACACGCATGCAGACTTGCACGCACGTCTTGCACCGCTCAACGTGGGCCTCGTACATGGCCGCATGCCACCGGCGGAGAAGCAGGCGGTGATGGATGGCTTCGTTGCCGGCAAAACGCACGTGCTGGTGGCCACCACGGTGATCGAGGTTGGCGTGGATGTGCCCAACGCATCGCTGATGGTGATTGAACACGCAGAGCGTTTTGGCCTGGCGCAACTGCATCAACTGCGTGGCCGTGTCGGGCGCGGTACTGCGCAAAGCGTGTGCGTGCTGATGTATAGCGGCCCGCTGTCGCAGGGCGCGCGCGAGCGGTTGCGCACCATGAAAGAAACGCAGGACGGTTTTGCAATTGCGCGCAAGGATTTGGAACTGCGCGGTCCTGGCGAATTTCTCGGCGCGCGGCAAAGCGGCCTAGCGCTGCTGCGCTTCGCAGATCTGGAAGCTGATAGCGATTGGGTTGAGCGCGCGCGCGAGACTGCAGCGGAATTGATTGCGCACTATCCTGAAAACGCAGATCAGTGCCTGACGTGGTGGATGGGTGGAAAAGAAGAGTATTTGAAAGCATAGGTACGCAATATCCATGCGCTTTTTCAAGCATTTTTGCTCCAAAAAGCGCATGGATATTGCGTAGAGCATGTTTTTATCCTCATAAGAAAGGATGCAATGAAACTCGTCCGCTACGGCCAGCCCGGCCACGAAAAACCTGGCATGCTCGATTCTGACGGTGTGCTGCGCGACATCAGCGCGCTGTGTAAAGACATCGATGGTGATGCGCTGGCAAGCGGCCTTGTCGCACGGATTCGCGCCACGCTCACAGCGGACATGCCGGCGGTGCGTGATAACGGCAGCAACGCCGGTTGGTCACGCTTTGGGCCGTGCATCGCGCGGCCGTCCAAGTTCATCGGCATCGGCCTGAACTATGCAGACCACGCGGCAGAGGCTGGCATGCCGATCCCGACGGAACCGGTGCTGTTCATGAAAGCGCCCTCATGCATCAGCGGGGCGTTTGACCCGATCATTCAGCCGCCGCATTCGACAAAGTTGGACTGGGAGGCAGAGCTGGGCGTGGTGATTAGCAAGCGCGCGCAGTACGTGCGCGAAGACGATGCGCTGGACTATGTGGCCGGTTACTGCGTGGTGAACGATGTGAGCGAGCGGCAGTTTCAGCTTGAGCGTGGCCAGACCTGGGACCGCGGCAAGGGCAACGACACCTTTGGCCCCATCGGGCCGTGGCTAGTCACGCCGGATGAAGTAGGCGATCCGCAGGCACTTGATATTTGGTTGACCGTGAATGGCACGCGCATGCAAAGCGGCAACACGCGCACGATGGTCTTTAATGTGGCGCAGATCATCAGCTACCTGTCTACCTTTATGACGCTGGAGCCGGGCGACCTAATCACCACCGGCACACCACCCGGTGTGGCCATGGGCAAGACGCCGCCGATCTGGCTCAAACCCGGCGATGTGGTGGAGCTGGGTGTGCAAGGCTTGGGTGTGCAGCGGCAGGTGGTGCGGGCGTATGGCGCCGCGCTGACGTAGAACCCATCGCTTAGTTGAAATTTCTCGAAGAAATGAAGCTGTCATCCCGGCGAAAGCCGGGATCCAGGAAATGCAGCGCACTTGCGATACGCGACCTGGATTCCGGCTTTCGCCGGAATGACAGCGCTATTTCGACGCTTCTTCATAATCTGGGATGAGTTCTAATCCTGCCGCAAACACTCAATCGGCAACAGCCGCGATGCACGCTTGGCCGGGTAGTAACCAAAGAACAGACCAACCCCGGTTGAAAATAGCACTGCGGTAAGAACATGCATAGGGGCAAGCGTCATGATGAACTTGCCGCTTTGCGACACGAGCCATGCGCCGCCGGCGGCCAGCAGTGTGCCGATTAACCCGCCCATGATGCACATGACCACCGCTTCGCTCAAAAACTGTGTGAGTACATGCCGCGGCTTGGCGCCAATGGCCATGCGGATGCCGATTTCGCGCACCCGCTCGCTCACGCTCACCAGCATGATGTTCATGATGCCGATGCCGCCGACGATCAAACTAATCGCGCCAATCGCGCCCAGCGCAATCGACAGGCCTGCGCCAATCGCTGCGCCAGTTTGTGCGATCGAGGCGAGGTTGGTAATTTGAAAATCATCCGGCTTGTCGCCGGTGATGCGGTGCCGGTCGCGCAGCAGCTCGGTCACATCCACCTGCGCGTCGTTCATGCTCTTGGCGTCTTTTGCCTGAATAATGCCGTAGTGAATCGTGCGCGGCAGCGGCATCTTGACTGGAATTGCCGTGATCGGTGTGAGCAGAATTTCGCCCAGATCAGAGCCGTCCAGCTGCCGGCCTTCACCGGCCAGCACACCAATCACGGTGTAGGGCCGCCCCTCGACGCGAATAGTTTGGCCAAGCGGGTCTTGCTTGTAAAAGTAGATGTCTGCAATCTTGCCGCCAATCACCATCACGCGGTTGCCGGCGCGCACGTCGGCTTCTGAAATGCCTACGCCTTTGTCCACCGTCCAGTTGCGCACGCGGAACACGTTGTCCGTGACGCCCAGTACCACGCTGTTGGAATTGTCGCTGCCGTAGTTGACTTGAAAGAAGCCTTGCAGCGTAGCCGTAGCGCCTTTGACGGAGGGCAGGGTAGAAATTGCCTCCATGTCGTCAATCGTCAGCGTGGGTAGCTCACCCGCGCGCCGCCGCACGCCGCCTTGCGTGCGCGTGCCGGGCTGCACAATCAATTGGTTGCTGCCCAGCACAGAAAGCTCTTTGTCGATGAAGGTGCGTACCGCATCGCCCACCGCGAGCATCAACACCACTGAGGCAATGCCGATGATGATGCCCAGCATAGTCAGTGCGGTGCGCAAGCGGTTGGCCGAGAGTGACCGAAACGCTTCCACCAGGATTTGCGCAAAACTCATGCGTGTGCTCCTTCTGCGGGTGCGCCGTCGAATACGACAAGGCCATCCTTCAAACGAACCAAGCGCTTGGCGTGCTGCGCTACATCCGGCTCATGCGTGACCACGATGATGGTGAGCTTGCGTTCGCGGTTCAGTTCGTCAAACACTTGCAGCACTTCTTCAGTGGTTTTGGTGTCCAGGTTGCCGGTGGGTTCATCGGCCAGCAGCAGCGGTGGGTCATTGACCAGCGCGCGCGCAATCGCCACGCGCTGTTGCTGCCCGCCGGAGAGTTGATTGGGCATGCGGTGCCCCAGCTCCGCCAGACCCACGCGACCGAGCAGCTCTTGCGCGCGCTGCTTGGCATCCGCGCGGCTTTTGCCGGCGTAGATCAGCGGCAGCGCAACGTTTTCCAGCACTGTCATGCGCTTGAGCAGATTGAAGCTCTGAAACACAAAGCCAA
>JBOFGW010000320.1:0-7994 GCA_051649325.1 Burkholderiaceae bacterium
CACATCGAAACGCTGGCGTACGAGACGCAGCGGCTCGGGCTGCAAGGCCGCGTCGCGGGCTCGCACGTGACCTCGATGCACTCGATGGACAATTACTACGTGAGCAAATTGATTCCGCTCATCAAAGAAGCGGGCGTTGCGATCATCGCGAATCCACTCATCAACATTACACTCGGCGGGCGACACGACACGTACCCGAAGCGGCGCGGCATGACGCGCGTGCCGGAGCTAATGGCCGCCGGCATCGATGTGGCATTTGGCCACGACTGCGTGATGGACCCGTGGTATTCGCTTGGCTCTGGCGACATGCTTGAGGTCGCGCACATGGGCCTGCACGTCGCGCAAATGACCAGCCAAGCGCAGATGCGTGCGTGCTTTGATGCGGTCACGACCAACCCAGCACGCATCCTCGGCCTGCAAGGCTACGGAATCGCACCTGGTTGCAATGCAGACTTTGTGCTGCTGCAGGCACGCGATTGCGTTGAAGCGATTCGCACCCGCGCCACGCGCCTGAAAGTGTTTAAGCGCGGCAAGCTGATTGCGCAAACACCTGCGCAAACGGCGGCGCTGTCATTGCCTGGCCGCCAAGCCAGCGTGGATTGGCTCGCACGTCCTTAAACTGGGTGCATGAGTAACACAATCAATTCTGTCACTTTTGGGCAGCATGCTAACGCGTACGCGCAGCATCGCCCCACCTATCCAGCAGCCTTGTTTGAGTGGATCGCATCGCAAGCGCCGGCGCGCAAAAACGCGTGGGACTGCGGTTGTGGCAATGGCCAAGCATCGATTGCGTTGGCGCAGCAGTTTGAACACGTTTTTGCTACAGATGTCAGCGCTGAGCAGCTCAGCCAAGCCAGTGCGCATCCGCGTGTGACCTATCAACAAGCTGCAGCTGAAAGCGCGCAGCTTGCCCCGGCCAGCATGGATGCTGTGTGCGTGGCAACCGCCCTGCACTGGTTTGATCTGATGGCGTTCTGGCCCATCGTGCAAACCGCGCTTAAACCTGGCGGAGTCTTTGCCGCGTGGACCTATGGCTTCATGCATATCGATCCGGTGATTGACGAATCGATGAAGCAAGAACTGCTCATCCCGCTCAAGCCCTACTGGGCCGACGGCAATACCAAAGCGCTGAACGGCTACCGCGACATGCCCTTTCCGTTCAAAGAAATTGAGCCGCCACCGACGGAAATGCAAATGCACTGGAGCGCAGAACAGTTGATGAACTACTGCGCAACTTGGTCAGCAGTAGCGCGCATGCGCAAAGAAAGCGGCACCGATCCGATTGCGCTTTGCAGAGAAAAGCTTGTGCCGCTGTGGGGCGATGCGCCGCGCATCGTACGCATGCCGCTGAGGATCAGGGCGGGGCTGAATCAGTAGTTTTTAATATGCTCTACGCAATATCCATGGGCCTTTTCAGCCATTTTTGCCTCAAAAGGCGCATGAATATTGCGTATTCACTTTACAGACAGGTTGTCATTCCGAGCAAAGCGAGGAATCTCAAGCGATGCATCACAAGATTCCTCGCTTTGCTTGGAATGACGCGCGCGTGCGAGCACCGCACCCTCACCCTACCCTCTCCCTCACAGGGAGAGGGTTCTTGGTGCCATGCGCCAGCGCATCAACCCGGCGCAGACCGCAGCGGCGTGACGCTCGTGCCGCGAATCAAAAACTCCGCGCGCATGACCGCATCGCCTTTTTCGTCTTTGAAGGTATAGCCCACGATGGCGATTTTCTCGCCGACTTTTACGGGTTCAACTTTCCACGCGTCAAGGCGCGAGAGCGGCGCGAGTTCAATCGTCCACGCGGAATCCTTGCGCATGGGCACGGTGGCGCGCGTCAGCACGGACGATGCATCCACCGGCGCGGTTTGCTTGGGCACTTGCGCCTTGGGCAAATCGGCCGGCATGGTGGCGTTGCGGGTGATGTCCAGCACCAGTTCGGCGTGCGGGTTTTGCCACTTCACGCTCTTGACGGTGCCTTCCAGGTAGATGGGCTTGGTCTCATCAAAACTGCTCCAGCCGTGATGGGCAAAGGTCTGCGGGGCAATGGCAGTGAGCGAAAGCGCAGCAACCACTGCGCGGCGGGTCTGAACGAGTTTCATACAAGCACTCCTACAAGTAAGCAATCCACCGGCCGCAAGCAATTACGGCCAGCCACAGCAGGATAGACAAGGCCGCCTGCACGCGGGTTCCAACATTATCCGGGTTTAACTTGCCACGGCTGTGTAACAACGCCGCATTGGTGCCGGCCGCAAACAGCAAGCACATCTTGATGATAAAGGCTGGGTTGGAAATAAATTCACTCGAGCGCGACAGAAACATCAAGCTACCCGCCAGCAGCGCCACCGTAAAACCCAGCAGCGTCCAGGGCAATGCGGCCTTGGCTAGCGCACCCGCTTCAAACTGCGCAAGGCCAAACAGCCGCACGCCGAGCAAGCGCATATCCACCAGCCACAGCGTGCCAAACAAGAGCGCAAAGCCCATGATGTGCACCACTTCCAGCGCCGGATAAGCCACGGGCGATGTGCGCAGCCACGCCGCAAACGGCCAGTTGTGCACAGCCTGCATCAGTGAATCAATCGGCGCGGCATCCATCCATGCATTATGCCCGCGCCTTCATCCGCAAAAACCCGCCATTCGCCGCAGCATCCCTGGGCGTGCGGTTGAGCGAGGTTATGCTTGCGTCCACAAACAAAAGTCGGGGATTTCCATGCAACGCAGCTTATGGATCATCATGGCGGCGCTGGCGCTTAGCGGTTGCAGCGGCCGCCTAGGGCCAGACCGGGTGAGCGCGGCCACACAACTTTGCCACATCAAAGACCTGGAGCGTGAAGCGCGCTGCGGCACACTTTCCGTGCCGGAAGATCCGGCCAACGCGGCCGGCAAAAAAATCGATATCGCTTTTGTGGTGATACCTGCCAAAGCGCGCTACAAAGAACCGGACGCGGTGTTTGTGCTGGCCGGCGGGCCGGGCCAAAGTGCGCGATCAATCGCTGGGCCAATGAGCAAAGTATTCGCAGCCAGCAATGCGCGGCGCGATCTGGTGTTTGTAGACCAGCGCGGCACCGGCAAGAGCAACGGTTTTAAATGCGAGGCCGAGGACAAAAGCCTGCCGCTGGCGCAGCAACTGAACATGGACCGGCAGATCGCCGCCACCAACGCCTGCAAAGACAAACTGCCGGGCGATGCACGCCACTACATCACCAGCACCGCGGTGAAGGACTATGACGCAGTGCGTGCGCATCTGGGCTACCCGCAAATCAATTTGTGGGGCGGCTCATACGGCACGCGCGCGGCACTGGAATACACGCGCCAGTTTCCGGCCACGGTGCGCACGCTGATATTGGACGGCGTTGCGCCTGCGAGCATGATGCTGCCGATCTCGATGGCAGTCGACAGCCACGCTGCGCTGATGGGCTGGATTGATGCGTGCGAGAAAGACGCCGCGTGCAGCAAGCAGCAGCCCGATCTGCGCGCCAAAGTCACGCAGCTGTTTGCCGGCACGCCCGTGCCACTTACGTTTGCCAACGGCTTTACCGGCACGCGTGAAACGCACGCGGTCGACCCGATCTTGATCGCGCAGGCCATGCGCTCGCCGCTGTACGCGCCGCCACTCGCAAGCGCGCTGCCGCACGCGGTGCTGCAGGCCGCGCAAGGCAATGGCGATCCGCTCGCGGCGCTGGCCGGCAGCTTCAGCGTAGGATCGGAAGACGATTTTTCCATCGGCATGCATCTGTCTGTGGTCTGCGCTGAAGATGTAGACCGCATGGACGATGCGGCGATGGCCAGTGTGAAAGACTCGCTGTTTGGCGCCAAGTACGCGCAGCAATATCGCCGCATGTGTGCCGGCTGGCCGCGCGGCGCGGTGCCTGCGGCTTTTTACGAGCCGGTCAAGGCCAACGTGCCGGTAGTGGTGCTGTCCGGCGGGCTGGATCCGGTCACGCCACCGCGCCATGGCGAGCTGGTCGCCAAGTGGTTTGCGGGTGCGCAGCATCTGGTGGCACCCAACGCTGGCCACATTGTGTCCGGCACGCCGTGCGCGCCGGAGCTGCTGCATAAATTCATCAAAAGCGGTGGCGCAGAAAAGCTCGATGGTGCCTGCCTTGCCAAACCACCGCGGCCGCTGTTCTACACGCATCCCGTGCAACCTGCGCCAAAGGTCTCCCAATGATCGAAGTCCATCAACTCAGCAAGACCTTTGAGACCGGCAAAGGCAAGCAAAAGAAAGTGGTGCACGCGGTCAAGGACGTGAGCTTTGCTGCGGCGAGCGGCCGCATCACTGGCTTGCTTGGCCCCAACGGTGCGGGCAAAACCACCACCATGCGCATGCTGTGCACATTGGTTGTGCCATCGAGCGGTCGCGCGAGCGTGGACGGGCTGGATTGCGCTACCCAGGGCGAAGCGGTGCGCACCAAGCTGGGCGTGCTATCGGATGCGCGCGGGCTGTATCAGCGGCTGACCACGCGCGAGAACATCCGCTACTTTGGCCAGTTACAAGGGCTGGCAAACAGCGTGCTGGATGAGCGGGTAGAAACGGTGATCGAACAAATCGGCCTGCAGCCGCTGGCAGACCGCCGCACCGAAGGTTTTAGTCAAGGTGAACGCATGAAGGTCGCGCTGGCGCGTGCGCTCGTGCACAACCCGCCCAATTTGATTTTGGATGAACCCACCAACGGGCTGGACATCATGACTATCCGCAGCCTGCGGCAATTGCTGCGCGACTTGCGCGATCAAGGCAAATGCATTTTGCTGTCTACCCACATCATGCAAGAAGTTACCGCGCTGGCCGATGAGGTGGTGATCATTAGCCAAGGCAGCACGGTGGCGCAAGGCAGCGTGCCGCAACTGCTCGCACGCGCGGGGGCGACCGATCTTGAAGAAGCCTTTGTGAAGCTCGCGTTCGGTGAACATGCCGGTCAAACAGCACAACAACATGCGGAGCTGGCCCAATGAAAATGTTTGCCGCTGTATTCGTGAAAGAACTGCGCGACTCGCTGCGCGACCGCCGCACCATCATGACGGTGCTCGCAACCTCTGTGCTGATGGGGCCGCTGGCGCTGATTGTGCTGGCGCAGTTCATTGCCGGGCTAGAGGCCAAGGCCGAGAAAAAAGAAATCTACGTGCAAGGCGTGCAGTACGCACCGCAGCTTGAAAACTTCTTGCTGCGCCAAGGCATGAACATCAAAGCGCCGCCGGAAAATTTAGAGAACGCGCTGCGCACCGGCAGCTTTCAACAGGCGGTGATCCGCGTGCCGAGTGACTTTGCCAAAAAACTTGCGCAAGGTGAGCGCCCCACGCTTGAGGTGTTGTATGAAGGCACGCGCACCGACGGCGCGCCATCTGTATCCGTGGCCAATGAGCTGGTGCGCGGCTTTACGCGCGAGCTGGGCGGGCAGCGCCTGGTTGCAGCCGGCATCCCGCCTGTTGCCGCGCAGCCGGTGGATGTGCAGCGGATCGACTTTGCCTCCAACCAGGCGCGCGGCGCGCAAATACTGTTCATCATCCCGCTCATGCTGCTGGTGGGCGCGGCGGCCAACGCGCTGTCTGTCACCATCGATGTGACTGCCGGTGAGCGCGAGCGCGGCTCGCTTGAGCCGCTGCTCACCACACCGGCCAACCGCTGGTCTGTGGCGTTGGGCAAGTGGGGCATCATCACGTTTTATGCCTGCGCAGTGATTGTGCTCACGCTCGCGGGCTTTTGGGTGGCCACGCAGCTCATCCGCAGTGAAAGCCTGCAATCGCTGCTGCAGTTTGGCCTGCCGGAAGTCACTACTTTCCTGATCGTGCTGGTGCCGTTTGCAGGTTTTATCGCCGCGTTTCAAATGCTAGTGGCCAGCTTTGGCCGCACTTTCAAAGAAGCGCAGACCTATGCCACGTATGTGCTGCTGATCGTGAATCTGATTCCGCTGATGTCGCTGTTCATCAACCAGAAAGACCAGCTCTGGCAATTGTTTGTACCGGCCATGGCGCAGCAGTTTGTGATGGAGCGCGCGCTGCGCGGCGAAGCACTGAACGTAATCGATTACGTGATTCCTGGCGTGATCGCGCTCGCAGGCTCCATGCTGTTTGTCTGGCTGCAGCACAAGCTGCTGTCACGCGAGGCGATTGTGTTTGGTAAGTCTTAAAGGTGACCACGCAATATCCATGAGGGTTTTCAGGCAAAAGTGCTTGAAAAAGCGCATGGATACTGCGTAAGCCCGTTCTAAAAGCCTTACTGCCCCTGCCCCAATGCAAACCCCTTCTCGCCATCAAAGGTGCACAGGTTCTCGGTCTTGATCACGTCCACGCCGCCTTCGGTCACGCGCGCGAGCAGTTCAACGATGTGTTTGTGATCAATCTCCGCGCCGTCACTGCTTGCCAAAAAGCGGCAGCGCCAGTGGTCGGTGCAAAACGTCTCTGGAAAGCCGCCCGGCCACACTTTTACGCCGCGGTTGGTGATCATCTGCAGCTTGAGTGTGGGCGTGGCTAGCGTGCTGAGCCGGCCGGCGAGAAAATCCGGGCTGCTCGCTGCATCATGCACAAACACGTCTACGCCGACCATGGTTTTCTTGGCTGCGGGCTTGCGGGTGTAGAGCGGTTTTTCTGTGCCTAGTTTCAGCGCAGGATTCTGATAGGTCACCGGTTTGAAGTGCTGCGGCAACTGGCCCAGCCGGTCAATCACGGCTTGCGCAAACGCCTGCGTGCCCACGGCGGCTTGCGTGGTGGGGCCATGCAAATCAGCAGTGTGCACACCATCTTCCAGCGTGCGCAGCCAGGCGTTGTGAATTTTTTGCGCGATGTCTGCCTGGCGGATATGCACCAGCATCATCACCGCGCCCAGCAGCAAGCCGCTGGGGTTGGCCATGTCTTTGCCGGCGATGTCTGGCGCGCTGCCGTGGATGGCTTCAAACATGGCCACATGCTCGCCAATATTCGCGCTGCCGCCCAGGCCCACGCTGCCGGTGATCTCCGCCGCCACGTCACTGATGATGTCGCCATACAGATTGGGTGTAACGATCACGTCAAACCTTTCTGGCTGGGTGGCAATGCGCGCCGCGCCGATGTCGATGATGTAGCGGTCTTTAGCAATCTGCGGATACTGCGCACCAATCTCTTCAAACACTTTGTAGAAGAGCCCGTCGGTCATCTTCATGATGTTGTCTTTCACCATGCAGGTGACTTTTTTGCGGCCGTGGCTTTGCGCGTACTCAAACGCGTAGCGCACGATTTTTTCGCAGCCGGGGCGGGTGATGAGCTTCAAACACTGAAACACTTCATCGGTCTGGCGATGCTCAATGCCGGCGTACAAATCTTCTTCGTTCTCGCGCACGATCACCACGTCCATCTTGGGATGGTGCGTGGCCACATACGGCGCATAGCTCACGCAGGGCCGCACGTTGGCATAGAGGCCCAGCGTTTTGCGCACGGTCACATTCAAGCTTTTGTAGCCGCTGCCCGAAGGCGTGGTGATGGGTGCTTTCAAAAACACTTTGGTGCGGCGCAGGCTGGCCCATGCTTTGGGCGCGATACCGGCAGTGTTGCCGGACAGATAAACCTGCTCGCCAATCTCAATCACCTCCGGCGCAATCCGCGCACCGGCGGCCTGCAGAATCTTGAGCGTCGCTTGCATCACTTCCGGCCCAATGCCGTCGCCGTGCGCAACCGTAATCGCCACTTTTTCCTGCTGGGCAGCAGGCTGCCCAGCAGCGCCCTGCGACCCATCTGCCGGATTGCGCTTGGCGGCGGCATCCGGCACTGGGGTAGCGCGGTCGAGCAGGTCAAGAACATCGCTTTTCATAATGCAAAACCTTCAGTCAAATAATGGGAGTAGCAGCACTGTACGAAGCGCGATACATTAAGAAAAATACTTTCTTTTCATGTGAATCATTGATTCAAAGCTATGAATCAACCCAAATTACCGCCGCCTCTGCGCGCGCAGCACCTTGCCCGCGCCACGCCGCAGCAACTGCGCGCCTTTGAGGCTGCGGCGCGGCTGGGCTCCATCACACGCGCCGC
>JBOFGW010000321.1:0-6305 GCA_051649325.1 Burkholderiaceae bacterium
CGTACCGCATTTGCACGATGCCGAAATGTCAAAAACTTTGAACCGTTGACGAACCGGCTACGACTTAATGGCAGATCGCGCAACAACAAGCACGGTCCCGATCCGAACCAAACCCAAGGAACCATTAAGGAGAAATGCAATGAAGACCCAACTGATCGCCACAGCATTCGCAACCTGCTTTGCCACCGCCGCATTTGCCGGCCCTGGTGACCCAGTGATGAACTTTGAAGGCAACGCGACGCTGAACACCAAGATCAACGCAGAGCTGACCAATGGCCGCCAAGGCATGAAGGGTGGCCTGGATGTGGACGTGAAAGCTGTGGGCGTGAGCGCGACGATGGAAGCGTTTTCCACCAAGTCCGGCTCGCAAATCGTCGGCGCGATCGCGCAAGAAGGCGGCGGCGTGATCAACTTTAAGAAAGACGTCACGATCTCCGGCGAAATCAATAAAGAGCTGAAGAACAACCAAGGCGAGACGCAAGTGGTCAACGCGATCTACCAGCGCGGCGCCAGCAGCATCAACGGTAACAAGTAAACCGAGGGTCGCATGAAAACGCAGCGCGCCATTTGCTTGCCGGCCATAGCTGCCACAGCCCTCGGGCTGTTTGGCACACCGGCAAGCGCTGGCCCACTCGATGGCCCGGTGCTTGAAGCGCAGACCATTGTGATCAGCGGCAACATTCGCGGCGAGATTACCAATGGCAAGCAAGCAACATCGTGGCAAGCCTGTGTGATCTTTTGTGTGAGCGGCGGTTCAAGTACCAAATATGGTCAGCTCAATGTGAACGGCATCGTCCAGCATGGTGGCAGCGTATTGCGCGCTAACACCATCGTGCTGCAAAACGATCTAACACATAACCTGAACAACAAAGAAGGTACGCAGAACTACAAGGGCATCATGCAAATCGGCCGCTGACAGGCTTGTTCATAACCATAAAGCGGAAGGACGACTATGTTCAAGTATGTATTCATCACGCTGTGCTTGGTACTGCCTGCCGAGTACGCCAGCGCCGGCCCCGGCGATGGCCCGGTGATCGATGCGGGTCAGATCACGATCCGCGGCGACATCAACGGTGAAATCAAGAACGGCCGGCAAGGCGGTGGCGGTGGTATCTCATTGCTGGGCGGCTTGTTTGGCGCCAGCGGCGGGGCCAACGCAACGCCAGGCGGGCGAGTCAACGTCAACGGGATTTTGCAGGAAGGCCAAGCAGTGCTGAAGGCCGGAAACATCTTGCTGGACACCCGCTTGAACCGCGACATCACCAACAACGCCGGCGATGTGACTGTTTCCGGCATTACGCAAATCGGCAAGAAGTAGAAATCGTCTTCGGCTCCTTAAAAAGCCGAAGACACTTCACCCTCAAGGAAGAACATCATGCGCACCATCACATCGCTCGCCCTGCTCTGTTTTGCACTACCGGCATTCGCGCAGTCGCAAGGCTACGCTGATTACGACCAAGGCACCCGCTCCACGCAAGTCAAAGCCCCCACCAACGTGGGACATGAAGTTGGCTCAGCCATCAACAAAGCGCGCCGCACCATGAACGGCAAGCTTGGTGCATTGGGAGACGCGACGCTGGACGATTCCCAGCACACCGTGATGAACGGCCGCGATGTGTTCAATGTGGGCGGCCTGGTCGTCAACAGCGAGGCGCCGGTGCAGGCCAACAACATCATCATCATTTCCCGCCCTGGCGGCGCCAGTGGCATGGAAGGCCCGCAGCAGCGCCAGCTGCCGCGCCGTCAATAACACTGCGAGACACGTCGATCATGCGAGCCCTGGCTTCTTCACTGTGCGTCATTTCTCTACTGGCTGGATGCGCAAGCACTGCGCTTACGCCACCAGAGCCCTATGCCGCGCCCAAGCCCGTAGCCCGCACAACGCCGTACACCAAACCACTCGCGTGCCTGGGAGATTTGTACGGCACCTACTCCTCCAACCCCGCGCCGCTGCTGGTGAGCGTGATGCCAGCCAACGATGTGACGGGTGCGAGCCAATTCACCAGCGCAGAAGTGCCGCGTGAATTCACGCTGATGGTAGAAGCCGCAGTGAACTCGGTCTCACCGAGAATTCGATTAATCAATGTCGATCATGAATTTCAAGTGCGCGAAAATGCTGTGGGCGGCCGCTTTCAGCGCGTAGCGCCCAAGTTGCTGCTCAAACCCGCCATCAGCGAGTTTGACCGTGGCCTGGCCATCATGTCGGGCAAACGTGACCTCTCCGGCTTTTTTGGCAAGGGCAAAGGCGCGACGGATTTTTCAGTAGACCGCGGGCTTGAGGAAGCGACCGCGCGCATCGGCGTAGACATGATGGCGTACGAGTACGGCACGATGAGCTCGGTACCCAACGTGCATGCGAGCGTGGGCGCAGAAGTAGGCCGCAAGGGCGTTAATCAGGGCTGGTCGTTGTCTATCTACGGTTGGGGCGTGGGCAATACCACCAGCACCAAATCGATCCAGGCACGCCATGAAGCGGTACGTGTTCTGACCGAATACGCGGTACTGCAAACACTTGGCCGCTACCTGCGCCTGCCCTACTGGCGCTGCGTGGAGGGCATGGAAGAAGATCCTGTGCTGAAACAATCGCTTTCAAGCTATCACCAAAAGCTGGACGAAAAATCGCGCGTCGCTTCGCTGCAAGAGCTGTTGCAATACCATGGCTTTGAGATCGAAAAATCCGGCGTGGTGGACGAGCACACGAAGCAAGCGCTCTCGACTTTGAAAACAACCAACCCAGAAGCGGTTAAAAACAAGACGCTGGCAGATTTGTACTACCAGCTGTATGTATCCATTCCCGTGGGCAATGTCCCGGACGCACCAGGGTGGCGTTTGGTGATGCCGCTGCGCGCAGCGCCGCCGCAGAAGCAAGATGCCGCTGCAGCGCCAGCGCCCATGGAAACTGCAAAAGCCGCGCCCGGTGCTGATGCAAAAGCAAAAGCACCCGCCGCCGCGCAACCAGCCATCTCCTTGAGCATGCAGCCTGGCCCTCTCAAGCGTGGCGCACCGGTGCAATTGCAAATCGCGACTGCAGCGCCGCTCTTTGTGTACTGTTTTTTGCAGGAAGCAAATGGCAACATTCAAATGTTTTTTCCCAACCGCTTTGCACGCAGCGCAAAGCTCGCACCGGGCCAGAGCGTGCGGCTACCGGGGAGCATGGGCTTTACGCTGACCGCGCATGCTGAGGGCAAACGTGAAGATATCGTTTGCTTTGGTAGCAAAGCCGACATTGCTGCGAGCTTGCCGAACAAGGGCCGCGACTTTGAACCTGTGAAAGTAGCGTCGCTGCAAGAACTGGGGCAAATTGTGGCGCGTGCCAACAACGGCAGCGTTGAAGCAGCGGCGCTTGCCGTGCAAGGCCAATAGAATCACGATACCGTGACAAACATCTTCAAACTACTCATGTGCAGCGCGGTGATCTGCGCACTCGCCGCCTGCGGCACACCGGCGAGCGACCCCTTTACCCGTATGCAAACTGCGGCGGTGAAAGATGCGCCGGAAGAAAAGCTGCTGATCGTGGATTGCCTGACTGCCGGCCAGGTGCGCAAGCTTGGCGCCTATGCCACGACCATCACACCGCGCCGCGCGCTGCGAGTGTCGGCAGCGGAATGTGAAGCGGCCGGTGGCGAGTATGTGTCGGTCAGCACCAATCCGGCCGGTGCGCTGAAGATCTGGCTGCCGTTTGCCAATGAAGGCGATGCCGACGCGCAGGTGAATGTGGGCGAGATCTACGAGCGCGGCGTGGGCGGCGCGCCGGACTATGCCGTGGCCGCGCAGTGGTACGAACGTGCGATTGCAAAAGGCAGCGTACGTGCGATGGTGAATCTGGCGGCGCTCTATGAACGCGGCGCCGGTGTTTCGCGCGACCCAGCCAAGGCGCGCGCGCTGTACCGGCAAGCGTCCGGCATTGCACCGCTGGCGGAGCGCCCGCGCATTCAACTGATTGATCCGCCGGCGGCCGTGTCCACACTGCGGCTGCGCAGTGATGATGTGGTGCGCGTTAAAGCCGCGCCGGGGCCGTATGTGATTAACGGCCGCGTGAGTTCAGAAAGCCCGCTGCGCAATTTGACGGTGAACAACCAAGTGCGGCCGGTGGGCGAGCGCGGGCTCTTCAGCGCCAGCGTTTCGCTCGGCCGCGATCCGGTACGCGTAGAAATTGCCGCCCTAGACGCGCGCGGCAATAGTGCGCAATCCAACTTTATGCTGGCGCTTGAAGACGGCAGCGCGGCGCCGCCACTCGCTCCTGGTGTTGCGGTGAGCGGCGCGCGTTACGCACTCGTGATCGCCAATCAAAACTATCGCCACTACGAAAAGCTTTCCACGCCGCATGCCGATGGGCAGGCCATCAAGGCGGTGCTGGAGCAGCGCTTTGGCTTTGATGTCACGCTGCTCAAAGACGTGACGCGGCGCGAACTGTTGTCTGCACTGAACAATTTGCGCGCTCGCGTTTCGGCCAGCGATCAGATTCTGATTTACTACGCCGGCCATGGCGAGATTGATGGCGTGACGCAGCGTGGTTACTGGATTCCGGTGGATGGCGAGAAGCGCAATGTCACCAACTGGATTTCGATCATCGATGTCACCGATCAACTCGCCGCCATGCCGGCGCGCAGCGTGTTTGTGATTGCAGATTCGTGCTATTCGGGCACGCTTACACGCTCTGCAGTGCCGGAGATTGATCAGGCGCTATCTGAAGACGCGCAGCGCTCGGCGCTTGGCCAGCTGCAAAAGAATCGCTCGCGCATTGCGATGACCTCCGGCGGTTTGGAGCCGGTGGTCGATGGCGGCGGCGGGCGCTTTTCGATTTTTGCGCGCAGCCTGATTGATGTGCTGAACAACCTGCGCGAGCCCGTGCAGGCGCAGCAGTTGTTTGCCGCGGTCAACGCGCGCTTTGCCTTGCTCGCACAGCGGCTGCGCTTAACGCAGCAACCCGAGTACGCACCGATTCGTTTTGCCGGCCATGAATCTGGCGACTTTGTTCTGGCGCCTACGCGTGCTGGCAGTGCGAGCGAGTAGGCGCTCTGCAAGCAGCAATTTCAAGGAGATTGAAAGCCGTCTACGCAATATCCATGCGGATTTTCAGGCATTTTTGCTCGAAAACCCGCATGGATATTGCGTAGTCTGTTTTTTGGTTTTCACTCAGCATCCGGCTGTTTGCCCGGCGCAGCATTGGCAAACGCCTCAAGCTGTTGGCAGTTGGTCACGATGCGTTCAAGCGTCGGGCAACTCGACACATCCGTGTTGAAACGCAGCGCGTTGGCCCACTGCGGCACCAGGCAGGCGTCTGCGATGGTCGGCGTATCACCTAGGCAAAAGCGGCCGGCCTTGCGGTGCTTGACCACTTGCGCTTCAACCGCTTCCAAGCCGTTCTTGCACCAGTGGCGGTACCACGTGTCTTTGCCTTCTTCGCCCGCGTTCAAGGTCGTTTTCACGTACTTGAGCACGCGCAGATTGTTCAGCGGATGAATCTCGCACGCGATCGATAGCGCAATTCCGCGCACATACGCGCGATCAACCGGATCCTGTGGCAGCAGCGGCGGCTGCGGATGCGTTTCTTCCAAATACTCGATGATGGCGAGCGACTGTGTGAGCGCATGACCATCATCGATCAGCACCGGAATCAAACCTTCGGGATTCAAGGCCTTGAACTGCACGGTATGTTGCGCGCCGCCATCCTTGACCAAATGCAGCGGTACATATTCGTACGGCAGCCCTTTAAGGTTCAGCGCGATACGCACGCGGTACGAGGCGGAGGAGCGGAAGTAGTTGTGCAGTTTCATGTTTAGATGATTGGTTCACTGTTGAATACATCCGCCTCGGTATGTAGCGGTGTGAACAGCGGGCCGAGCGTGTTGAGCATGAGATCGCTGGTCTCATCCGCATCCAGCACGCCCGCGCTCAAAAATACGCGCTCAAGCGGCGCGGCCTGGCTGAATAAAAACAGTTCGCGCCCGCGCACGCCAAACACCTGCCCGCTCACCTTCGCAGCCATGCTTGAGGCAAGCCAGGCCACTACATTGGCAATGGGTGCTACCGGCAACTGCTGGTTCAAATCGCGGTAGCGCTGCTCCGCGCTGGTGTGCGGCTGTGCGTTGGCCACACTGCGCGTATTGGCAAAGGGCACCAGCGCATTGCAGGTGATGTGATGCTCGCGCAGATCCAGCGCCGCGGCGCGCGTAGCACCGAGTAAGCCCGCTTTAGCCGCCGTCAGCGCAATATCGCCACGCTGCCCAAACAGGCCTTGCGCGCCGAGCAGGTTAATGATGGCGCCGGGCAGCCGGCCGCCATCCACCTGCGTGCGCATGTGC
>JBOFGW010000322.1:0-2084 GCA_051649325.1 Burkholderiaceae bacterium
GATTGGGGCTTTCTGCGTTCCGACGCTACCTACGATGTAGTGACGGTGTGGGACGGTGCGTTTTTTCGGCTCGATGCGCATCTGGATCGCTTCTTTGCAAGCTGCGCCAAGTTCCGTCTTGAGCCTGGCAAGTCGCGCGAAGAAGTCACGCAGATTCTTGCGCAATGTGTGCGGCTCAGCGCGCTGAAGGCAGCGTATGTCGAAATGATCTGCACCCGCGGCCAGCCGCCCTGGGGATCGCGCGATCCGCGGCAAGCGATCAATCAGTTCTACGCGTTTGCGGTGCCCTATGTGTGGATTGCCAACGAGGCACAGCGTGCGCGCGGGCTGCACGTGCAGGTGAGTGATGTGCAGCGCATCGCGCCTGCGTCGGTTGATCCGACGGCGAAAAACTATCACTGGAACGATCTGACCATGGGACTGCTCGGTGCACTCGATGCCGGCGCTGACACGGTGCTGCTTACCGATGCCGCGGGCAACGTGGTGGAAGGGCCGGGCTTTAACGTGTTCGTGGTCAAAGACGGCGCGATTGCCACACCCAAAGAAGGCGTGCTTGAAGGCATCACGCGCCGCACCGTGATTGAGATGGCGCAGGCGCTCAAGATCCCCATTCAAACACGCGCAGTGCATGCAAGCGAACTACGCAGCGCGGACGAAGCGTTTCTTTCCACCAGCGGTGGCGGCGTGCTGCCGGTGACGCGGGTAGATGGCGCGGCCGTTGGTGGAAAAATCGGTAGTGGCGCGCCCGGTGCGATCACGCAGCAGCTTGTGCACACCTATTGGGCGTGGCACAAAGAACCAAAGTACAGCACCTTCGTGGACTATCACGACACGCATGACTGAGCGCACCCTTGCCCTTGTCCACACAGAACGCTTGGCGCTACGCCAACCGGTGCAAAGCGATGTAGATGCTGCCATCGCCATCGAGAGCGACCCGCAGACCAACCGCTATAACCCTAGCCCGTTCACGCCCGCGCAGGCGCGTGAGATGTTCGAAAAGTGGCAAGCTGATTGGCACACGCACGGCATTGGCTATTGGGCCGTGCGCACGCAGGCAGATCTCAATACCGTGATTGGTTTTGGCGGCATCCGTCACAAAATCATGGACGATGTGCCGAGCTTGAATTTGTACTTTCGCTTTGCGCCTGCTGCCTGGGGGCACGGCTACGCTGCTGAAACCGCGCGTGCTGCGCTTACTGCAGCGTTTGAGGTTTTGCATGCCCCGCATGTACGTGCGCTGGTGCGGCCCGCCAACGCGCCTTCCATCAAAACATTGGAGCGGGCCGGCTTGAGGCTGCTGCGGCCCATGCAAGATGCAGGCGGAGGCGAGCAATTGCTATATGAAATCACGCCAACTTTTTTCTTTAACGAAACGGCATCACGGCCTTAACATTACTGCCTCATGGACGACACCGAAGATTTGGGGTTTAGCTACCGCGCCACCAAAGACGGCAAGGTCTTTATCGCGCACCACGGCCGGCAAGTAACGATACTCAAAGGCAGCGATGCGCAAGATTTTCTTGCCGAAGTCGAAGGTGCGGATTTTGTAGACCAGCAGCAAGCAATGGCGCGTGCCACGGGCAACTACAAACGCGGCAATGAAAGTTTGGCCAAGAATCATCCGCGCAACCAATAGGTTCAAAGTTTTTGCGGTTGGGTCTCGCGCACATTTCATGCGCATCTTCAGGCACTTTTGCTTCAAAAGGCACATGACACCTGCGTAGAGCAAATGTGATTTGCTTCTCCGTGCGACATCGCAAGTTTCGGAATGACGCGGCCGCATCCAGCGCTTATCGTGATTCATCTCTCAACGAAAGGGCATGCACATGCAAACAACGTCTTATGTGTTCTCTGGAATCGACGCTGCGCCGCTGGCGCACCTGTTTGGCAAAAGCGATCATGAGCTACATGCACTGGGCGCGCGGCGCATGGTGGCGGATGCGGGCAGCGGCTTTCCGTGCCGCGTGAGTTTGCGTGAGGCGGCGCCGGGCCAGCGCGTGATTCTCGCGGCGTTTGAACACCAGAGCGCGCATTCGCCCTACCGCGCGAGCGGGCCGATTTTTGTGATTGAGGGCAGCAGCGCT
>JBOFGW010000323.1:0-3858 GCA_051649325.1 Burkholderiaceae bacterium
GTCACGCCGCTTCCAGAAAATCGATGTGAACGAACCGAGCATCGCCGAGACCATTGAGATCTTGCGCGGCCTGAAAAGCCGGTTTGAAGAGCATCACAGCGTTAAATACAGCAAAGAAGCGATTTCTACCGCTGCCGAGCTTTCGGCCAAATACATTAACGACCGCCATCTGCCCGACAAAGCAAGTGACGTCATCGATGAAGCCGGCGCAGCGCAGCGCATTTTGCCGGCCAGCAAGCGCAAGAAAACCATTGGTAAAGGCGAGATTGAGGACATCATCTCCAAGATCGCGCGCATTCCGCCGGCGAGCGTGTCCAGCGATGACCGCAGCAAACTCGCCACGCTAGACCGTGATCTGAAAGCCACCGTGTTCGGGCAAGATCCCGCGATTGATGCGCTTTCCTCTGCGATCAAAATGGCGCGCTCCGGCCTCGGCAAGCCAGACAAGCCTATCGGCAGCTTCTTGTTCTCCGGCCCCACCGGTGTGGGCAAAACCGAAGTTGCCAAGCAGCTCGCTTTTATTCTGGGCATTGAGCTGGTGCGCTTTGACATGTCGGAATACATGGAGCGCCATGCGGTCAGCCGCTTGATTGGTGCGCCACCCGGCTACGTGGGCTTTGATCAAGGCGGCTTGATGACCGAGGCCATCGCCAAAAAGCCGCATTGCGTGCTGCTGCTGGATGAGATTGAAAAAGCCCATCCAGACATCTTCAACGTGCTGCTGCAAGTGATGGACCACGGCACGCTGACGGATAACAACGGCCGCAAAGCGGATTTCCGCAACGTCATCATCATCATGACGACCAATGCCGGCGCGGAAGCGATGAACAAGAGCACCATCGGCTTTACCACCAAGCGCGAGCAGGGTGATGAGATGGCCGATATCAAGCGCCTGTTCACGCCCGAGTTCCGCAACCGGCTGGATGCGACGATCAGCTTCCGTGCGCTGGACGAGCAAATCATCATGCGCGTGGTGGACAAGTTCCTGATGGCGCTGGAAGATCAACTCCACGCCAAGAAGGTGGACGCAATCTTCACCGAAAAACTGCGCGCTTATCTGGCCAAGAAAGGCTTTGATCCACTGATGGGCGCCCGGCCGATGCAGCGCTTGATTCAAGACACGATCCGCCGCGCGCTGGCCGACGAACTACTGTTCGGCAAGCTCGTCAGTGGCGGCAAAGTGACGGTGGATATGGACGAGGCAGACAAAGTTACGCTGAGCTTTGACGAGTCCGCGCCGCCCGCGGCGCCGCAGCCGGATGCGGAAGATACAGCAACGATCGAGTAAGCACGACCATCGAATAAGTATTTTCCTGCGAAGCACTGCAGCAAACACGGCGCCGCACTTGCGGCGCTTTTTCTTTGCACGCACAATCTCAACTGTTGCGATTCAAGTAAGCCTGCGTTTGCGCACATGCGGTCAAACGCCGTGTTTGCAGCGCACCCATCAGAAAGACTTATCGGGAGACTCTTGTGTTCAAAGTATCGATTGCCTTCGCGCTGCTTGGCATTGGCCTGTCCGCCTCAGCGCAAACTGCGCCCGCACCCGCACCTTCCCCCGCCCCGGCGGCTGCGGCCATCACGCCAGTGCCCACCACCACCAATGCGGCGTATCTGGCCGCCAATTGCGCCAACTGTCACGGCACCAAGGGCCAGGCGGTCGGCGGCATGCCATCGCTGGCCGGGCAAAGCCGGGATTACCTGGTCAAGCAGATGCAGGATTTCCGCGACGGAAAACGGCCGGCGACAATCATGCACCAGCTTGCAAAAGGCTATACCGACGAGCAGATCGTGTTGATCGCTGAATTCTTCGCCAAACAAAAAGCCAACTAAGGGGGCGCACCATGAGCAAAACGAATATTTCACGTCGCGGCGCGCTCAAAGCGCTGGGCGCGACTGGCGCGCTGTCTGCACTGGGCGCATGCGCGACCACTGAGCAAGTTGCAGCGCCTACCAAGAAGCTGGGCCGCGTGGTGATTGTCGGCGGCGGTTGGGGCGGCACGACTGCGGCCAAGTACATCCGGGCTTGGGGCGGCGGCGCGATTGACGTGACGCTGATCGAGCGCGGGTCGAGCTTTGTGTCCTGCCCAATCTCCAATCTGGTGCTGGGCGGTAGCAAAAAGATTGAAGACATCACACGTGGCTATCAGGGCCTGCGCGAAATCGGCGTACAAGTGCTGCGCGACGAGGTGACTGGTATTGATCCAGTCAAAAAAACCGTCGCCATGCGCAACATTCAGGATTTGAAGTACGACAAACTGATTCTCTCACCCGGCGTGGACTTCAACTTCGAGGCGGTCAAAGGCCTCACCGCCGAAGCGCAAAAAACCGTGTTGCACGCGTGGAAGGCCGGCCCCGACACGGTGGCGCTACGCAAACAGCTTGAAGCCATGCCCGATGGTGGTGTGTATGCCATCACGATTCCCTTGGCACCGTACCGCTGCCCGCCGGGGCCGTATGAGCGTGCATGCCAAGTGGCGTGGTACTTCAAAAACGTCAAACCCAAGAGCAAGGTGATCATTCTGGATGCCAACCCAGACGTGACTTCAAAGAAGGGTCTGTTCACCAAGGCGTGGGCCAACGATTACAAGGGCATTGTCGAATATCGCAATAACTGGAACGCTACCGAGCTGCAAGGCACCGATACCGTGGTCAACGAACTGGGCGACAAGCTCAAGGCCGATGTGCTCAACATCATCCCGCCCAACCGTGCTGGCAATATCGCCAAGCAAGCTGGTGTGATCACGGCGAACGACCGCTGGTGCGGCGTGAACTGGATCACCATGGAATCCACTGCCGTGAAAGACGTGCATGTGCTGGGTGACGCCACACTGTCTGCCCCGCTCATGCCCAAGAGCGGCCACATGGCCAATCAGCACGGCAAGGCTGCAGCCGCAGCGATCGTAGAAATGATGAACGGCCGCAACCCCGCGCCGTTGATGATGGCCAATACCTGCTACAGCTTTATCAACGACAAAGATGTAGTGCATGTGGCCAGTGTGCATCGCTACGATGCTGCGCAAAAAACCATGGTGACGGTGCAAGGTTCTGGCGGTTTGTCGGCTGAGCAGAATGCGCTGGAAGGAACCTACGCATGGAGCTGGGCTCAAACTATTTGGAATGACATGCTCACCTGACGAGGAGCTTTCGATGGCAACGGTACGGTATCTGGTGAAAGACGTAGATCAAAGCTTGCCGTTCTATACGGCGCTAGGCTTTGAACTTGCAGATCGCTGGGGGCCGCCGTTTGCCATCGTTAAGAAGGGCGATTTATCGCTCTGGCTTTCCGGCCCCGGCACCTCGGCGGCCAAACCGCTGGCGGATGGTTCTGTGCCGCAGCCCGGCGGCTGGAACCGGCTGGTGATTCAGGTGGATGATCTTGATGCATCGATGGCTGCGCTCAAACCTACCGGCGCGCATTTTCGTAGTGAGCCGATCAAAGGCCCGGGTGGCCGGCAAGTGTTGGTGGACGATCCTTCCGGCAATCCGCTGGAGTTGTTTGAAGAGCGCGAATAAGCGCGTACGTTTTTTAAATCTCTGCAAAACCCAAGTCTCTTACGAATCAACTGCTTCGCAACACCTCCTGGATTCCTGCCTACGCGGGAATGACAAGGATTTGAGTTTCGCAGAGGGTTCCGTTTTTTAGTGCGCTTCAAACACGCGCTACGGCCTGCGCCAAATCCTCGGCAATGTCCTGCTCTGGCAGCTTGGCAAGCAAGCCGCCGCGCGTGAGCATATCCAGCGGCTGCTCGCGCAGGCCGCACATGATCAGCCGCACGCCCGCGGCACCGCAACTCGCGTAGAGCTGTTCAATCGCGTCTTCGCCGGTTGAATCGATGTACAGCACGTTCTTAAAGT
>JBOFGW010000324.1:0-6455 GCA_051649325.1 Burkholderiaceae bacterium
GGACAGCGAAACCGATGACTACAAAGGTCTGGATGTCAAAGGCAAAATTGTGGTCGTGTCATTGGGTTCACCCAAAGCAAAAACGCCTTTTGAAAACATTCAAGCCTCCGAAAACAAAGCAAAATGGGCGGCCACACGCGCACCGCCAAAATGCTGGCCGTGCCGACTTTAACGCCACCGGGTTTGCTGCCGGCCGCAGACCACGCGATCACCGGCACGCACAGCACTGCGCCCGCACCAATCAGTTTGCGGCGGGAAAGTTTGCTTGCAGCGCTGGCAGATTGTTTAGCAGCCATGTCTGCCCATGTTCTGTGTTTGCCTGTATATCCAACGCGCGACCTTCGCCGCGGGCAGACAACGAGAGCGACCAAGTGGGGGCGGGCAGTCCTTGCTGGCGGCTGGCCCACTCCACCACGCAAACAAAGGGTGCACCAAAATATTCGGCAAAGCCGGCATCACACCATTCACTGCCATGAGTGCATCGATAGAAGTCGAAGTGATGAAAGTTTAGTGTGTTTTCATCCAGTGCGGGGGCGTTTGCCCCTAGGGGTAGTGCCACCTTGTACGACTCCACGAGCGCGAACGTCGGGCTCTTGATACGCCCTGTTACACCTAGGGCCTGCAGCATGCCGCGCGCGAAGGTGGTCTTGCCTGCGCCCAGATCACCGCTGAGCCACACAATATCGCCAGGCACAAGCGCCTGCGCAAAGCGGGCTGCGACTACGCGCGTGGCACTCTCGTCCGGCAGAAAAAGCGTGTGGCGCCTTGGTAGCATGAGGTGTGGTTAATCTTCAAAACATTGCGGCGCAGGTCAAACAGCAGGCCAGAACACTGGGCTTTGCGGACTGCCGCATTACCGATGTTGATCTGGGCGATGCGCCCATGCGGCTGCGGCAATGGCTTGCGCAGGGCATGCATGGGCAGATGGATTATATGGAGCAGCATGCGCAGCTGCGGGCCGACCCCGCCACGCTGCAAATCGGCTGCGTGCGCGCCGTGTGCGTGCGGATTGACTATCTGCCGCAAAAGCCAGGCCAGTTAGAGCCGCAAGGCTGGCAGCGCGTTGAATGGGAGCGGCTCGAGCAGACTGGTGCGGCCTATGTATCGCTGTACGCGCGCGGCCGCGATTATCACAAGATCGTGCGCCAGCGCCTGCAAATACTGGCAGATAGCATCAGCGCGGCGCTGCCGCACCAGTACCGCGTGTTCTGCGATTCCGCGCCGGTGATGGAAGTAGAACTCGCACGCAAAGCCGGCATTGGCTGGCGCGGCAAACATACCTTGGCGCTGAACCGCGAAGCAGGCAGCATGTTTTTTCTGGGCGAAATCCTCACGGATTGCCCGCTGCCGGTGGATGAGCCGGTCACCGAGCACTGCGGCGGCTGCACCGCTTGCATCGATGTGTGCCCGACCAAGGCGATTGTGGCGCCCTATGTGGTGGATGCGCGCCGCTGCATCAGCTACCTCACCATCGAACATAAAGGCAGCATTCCCGAGCCGCTGCGGCCGTTGATGGGCAACCGCATTTATGGCTGCGATGACTGCCAACTGGTGTGCCCGTGGAACAAGTTTGCCCAGGCGACGGACGATCCTGATTTCGCGCCACGTAATGGTTTGGATGCCTCCACATTGCTGGAGTTGTTTGCGTGGAGCGAAGAAGAATTCAATCAGCGCCTGCAAGGCAGCGCCATCCGCCGCATCGGCCATGCGCGTTGGCTGCGCAATATCGCGGTGGCGCTGGGCAATGCGGCGGCGGGTGCGAGCGGTGCGTTCAAACAGCAAGCGGTACAGGCGCTGCGTGCGCGTGCTGAGCATGCGGATGTGATCGTGCGCGAGCATGTGCAGTGGGCGTTGGCGCGGTATTGAGAAGCTGTGATCTGATTAAGTTCTCTGTAGGTAATCACGCAATATCCATGCACCTTTTCAGGCAAAAATGCTCGAAAAGGCGCATGGATATTGCGTAGAGCCTTCCAAATCCGCCTAAATCCCCCGCAAATCACGCTGCAGGTAGCGTAAAGGCCACCGTCAAACCGCGCTGATCGAGTCCGGTGGACAAAGTGACTTCACTGCCATGCAGCGCCAGCACGCGCTTAACGATAGCCAGGCCCAAGCCGCTGCCTTGTTGGTCGGTGCCGGATACGCGAAAAAAGCGTTCGAACACGCGCGGCCGCAATTCTGGTGCGATGCCGATTCCGCTATCAGACACCGCCACGCGAATGTGCTTGCCCTCCGGCGGCGCAACAGTTACGCGCACCTCGCCGCCCGGCGGGGTGTAGCGGATGGCGTTGTCCAGCACGTTGTCAAAAGCGGAGCGGAAGGTCTCGCGGTCGATGCGTGCGGTGCAGTGGCTGGGTGCTTGCAGTTCGATATCAATATTTTTCTTCTGCGCCAGAATCGAGAGGGATGCGATCCGTTCCTGCGCAAACGCGCTCAGATCAACCGCTTCAAAGCGCGGCGCAAAATCTTCCATGCTCACGCGCGCGGTGAGTAACAGCTTCTGAATCAAACTGGCCGCGCGCTCTACACCTGCGTGCAGCTCTTCAGACGCGGCGGCCGCAGCTTCTTTGCTTTGTGCATGTTCCAGCACATGCGCTTGCGCTTGAATGACTGCGAGTGGTGTGCGCAGCTCATGTGCGGCATCGGCCAGAAAGCTGCGTTCACGCGAGAGCGTCTCATCCAATTTGCCTAGCAGCGTATTGATCGCCCGCACTAGCGGTGCCGCTTCTGCGTAGTATCCGGCGCCCGAGAGTGGGCGCAGGTCATTGGGATGGCGCTTGCCAATGGATGCAGCGAGCTCCCGCAACCGCGACAAGCCGCTGCGCAGCGACCACCAAGTGACGAGCACGACGAACGGCAAAAAGTACAGCAGCGGAATCAGCAGGTACTTTTGCAGCACCCCAGCGAGTTCGATGCCAGCCAGCTCGTGCGCCTGTAGTATTTGTACGGTAAACCGGCCATCGAAGCTGCGCGCGGTGTAGGCACGCCATAGCTTCGTATTGAGCCGCAGATCGCTAAAGCCCAGCGTTGGCGCGGGGATTGCTAACTGTTGCTGTTCGCGCAGGTTGTTGTACAGCGGCGTGCGATAGATCTCGCGCAAAGATGCATCGAACACGCGCATCAACACCGTGTTGGCTGATGTTTCAGCTAGCTGTTGCTCCGCCTCTGCACTGCTGGCGACACGAAACGCCTTGCTAATCAGTCTGAAGGTTTGCTGGAGCTGCTCGTCATTGCCATGTTCGCCTTGAAAGATATCGAGCACGATGGCAGTTGAACGCGCCAGCGATTGATCAACCTCACCTTCGCCCGTGCGCGTGAATTGCCAGTAGAGATTAAGCGATGTCAACGCGCAAAAAAAGATGATCACCAGCACCTGTCCCAGCACCAAACGGCGCAGCAGCGAGCGGGCGGGCGGGTTCACTGTTCTTCCTCCAGCAAATAACCCACACCGCGCAGCGTGCGGATGCGATGCGCGCCAAGCTTTTTGCGCAGATGGTGCACATGCACTTCTAGCGCGTTACTCTCAATCCCAGCGTCGCCGTTGAATAATGCCTTTTCAAGCTGCATTCGTGTGACGTACCGACCTGCGCTGCGCGCGAGCTCAATGAGCAGACTGTATTCACGCAGCGATAAATCGAGCAGCTCGCCGCCAAGCGTTGCGCTTTGCCGTGCAGGTTCGATGGTGAGCTCACCAATGCGCCACACTTGCTCCGCAAACCCCGCGCCGCGCCGCGTGAGCGCGCGCACGCGCGAGACAAGCTCAGGAATCGCAAACGGTTTGGGCAAGTAGTCGTCTGCGCCGGAATCCAACCCCCGCACCCGGTCTTCTACCGTATCGCGTGCAGTCAGCATGATGACAGGTACCTTGTTGCCGCTTTCGCGCAGCCATGCTAGCAAGTCCAGGCCGCTGCCGTCGGGCAGCCCGATGTCCAATAGTGCCGCGGCAAATTGTTCGTCCTGAAACTGCGCTTTGGCATCTTGAATGCGTCGCACCCACAGCGGAGCGAATGCGCTTTGCGCGAGCGCTGTTTGCAAGGCTTTGCCTAGCTGCAGGTCGTCTTCAAGTAGTAACAGTCGCATAGAAATGCTGGTGCATGGGCCACCGCTGATGTATGCCCAATGATGCTGTCGATTGATCCAGCTTTCAGTCTATCGCGTACATGCTTAAGCCTTCATTAAGCTTGGTTTAGTTGTTTAAGGCAACGCTAAGGCTTGTGGCGGCACCGGTCGATAGGATGGCTTTGTTTTCAACGGAGCCAACTATGACACCAATTTTCACCGCAGCAACCCTGAGCAAAGTAGCCATCGCAGCGCTCGGCCTCTTCAGCATTTCTGCGCTGGCGCAATCTGTCGATAAAAAGAAAGACAGTCCGTGGGACGTTTCCATCGGTGCCGCTGCCGTTAGCACGCCCGAATACGAGGGTGGCAAAAAGTCGGTGACAGGTCTCGCCCCTGACTTAAACGTTAGCTACCGCACGCAGAGTTTTGGCACGTTTGGCGTAGGCGCCAAATCGCGTGGCATTTCATGGACGATTGTTGAAAACGATGACTATTCCTTCGGCATTGCGATTGGTGCCAGTTCAGGGCGTGTAGACAACAAAGACGGTACGTTATTCAAGCCGGGTAGCAAGCGACTGCGCGGCATGGGTGAGATCAAATCTTCTACAGACTACGGTGTGTTTGGACATGTCACGCTCGGTTTGCCGTTCAGCGTGCAAATCATGCGCAACACCGGCGATGGGAAAGTGAACAGCCGTGATTTCAGTATTGATGGTCATGGCGGCACGACAGCAAATTTGTCCGTTGCGCTGCCCATCCCGATCACACCAGCGGTTGAGTTGTCGATTTCGCCTAACCTCGTGTGGGCCGATAAAAAGTACACGCAAACTTATTTCGGCGTGACCGCCGCGCAAGCTGCGCGGTCGGGCTTCAAAGCGTTCAAGGCGGAAGGTGGCCTGAAAAGCGTGGGGCTGGATATGAGTGTGGGCTACAAGATCGACAAACATTGGTCGGCAAGCGCAGGCCTGTCGTACAGCCAATTGCGCGGCGACGCGGCCAAGAGCCCGATCGTTCAAGAGAAGGGCCAGGCAAGCGCCTTTGTGGGCGCGAGTTACGGTTTTTGAGGGCGACACGCTGCGCAGATTGTGATTCAGGCGCTGCGTAAAGCGGCCGCTGGTTTGTGCGTAGCGTGGCCAAAGCACTCAAAGGCGGCAATGCGAATCTGCGATCAAGCCTGCTGGACAAAGAAGTGATATGGCTGTACGCAGTATCCATGAGGTTTTCCACGGCAAAATGCCCCAAAACTCGCATGGATATTGCGTACTGACTCTTTAAAACGGTGTTGAGCGGATAGAATTCAAGCAAGCGCTTGACTCAGCTAACGTAAACCTCTAGGATTCAAGCGTTTGCTTGAATCAACCGCTTGAACTCTTAGCAACTCTCCTTGGCAACCCGCTGATCATGCCTGTTTCCCACTCCAATGCGCCTGTGCAATCGCTCGCTCCAGCGGCGTCAACCTCACCTGTTGGCGCATCTACACCCCCGGCGTTCTGGCCTTCTGCAAACGCTGACGATCCGCGCGCCCGGCTATCCATGGCGGCCATCCGGATCTTTGCCGACAAAGGCTACGCCAACGCGTCCACGCGTGAAATCTGCGCTGCAGCCAATGTGAATGTGGCGGCGATTCACTACTACTTTGGCGACAAGGCGGGGCTGTACCGCACGGTGTTTTTAAGCCCCGTGCGCGAACTGATCAATGCGGGCGTGGAAGCCTCGCGCGAAGACATGCCGCTTGAGCAGGCGATGCGCGGGCTGTACCAAACCTTCATCCGCCTGATTGCCAGCCAGGGCGAGGCCGAGCAGCTGATGCGCTTGCATATGCGCGAGATGCTGGAGCCCTCTGGCCTGATTGGTGATGCGCTGCCCGAGATCATTGCGCCGCATCACAACGCGCTGGTGCGTGTGATTTGCCGCGCGCTTGATTTGCCGGCGCCCGATGTGGATGTGCAGCGCCTGGTGTTCTCGGTGATGGGCATGATCAATATTTACTGCACCGATCAAGCGATTCTCAAAAGCCTGGCGCCGGACGTACTGGCCGCGCCGGACGCGCTCGACACGCTAGTGGACCGTCTCACCGGCTATGCATGCGCGCTCGTGGAATATGAAAAGCAGCGCCGCAAAAAAACTGCCATTTAACAAAACAAAGAAAGCCCAGCAAGTGAGCCGTACTCCTCTTCTCCTCCCCCTCCTTCTTGTCACTTCCACCTTGATGGCGGGCTGCGCTGTCGGCCCCAAGTATGAACCGGCCCAACCGCAGACCGCGCCTGCCTGGCAGGCTGCATTGCCGCAAACAGATGCGGCTGCCGATCTCAAGCAGTGGTGGCAGCAATTCACTGATCCCGTGCTCGCCGGCATGATTGACGCCGCGCAGGTCAGCAACCCCACGCTTGCGCAGGCGG
>JBOFGW010000325.1:0-8552 GCA_051649325.1 Burkholderiaceae bacterium
TGGCGACAAACATCACGTCGGACAAGTCAAAGTCGACTTCAACGTAATGATCCTGGAAGGTGTGGTTTTGCTCCGGATCAAGCACCTCCAGCAGCGCGCTGGCGGGATCGCCGCGAAAATCCTGCCCCATCTTGTCCACTTCGTCGAGCAAGAAAAGCGGGTTGCGCACAGCGGTCTTGCTCAGGTTCTGCAAAATCTTGCCGGGCATGGAACCGATATACGTGCGGCGATGGCCACGGATCTCGGCCTCGTCACGCACACCGCCAAGCGCCATGCGTACAAACTTGCGGTTGGTCGCGCGGGCGATGGATTGGCCCAGGGATGTTTTACCCACACCCGGAGGTCCCACCAAGCACAGGATAGGCGCTTTCACCTTATCAACACGCTGCTGCACCGCGAGATATTCAAGAATGCGCTCTTTCACCTTGTCCAAGCCGTAGTGATCATCGTTGAGCACTTTTTCGGCATTGGATAGATCGTTGTTGATCTTGCTCTTCTTGCGCCATGGCAAGCCTACGAGCGTGTCGATATAGTTGCGCACCACCGTCGCTTCGGCCGACATGGGTGACATCAGCTTGAGCTTCTTCAGTTCGGCATCGGCCTTTTTGCGCGCCTCTTTGGGCATTTTGGCGGCCATGATCTTTTTCTCAAGCTCTTCAAGATCAGCGCCCTCTTCACCCTCACCCAGCTCTTTCTGAATCGCCTTGACCTGCTCGTTCAGGTAATACTCGCGCTGACTTTTTTCCATCTGGCGCTTGACGCGGCCGCGGATGCGCTTTTCTACTTGCAGAATGTCGATTTCGCCTTCCAGCAGCGACAACAGCAGCTCAAGGCGTCCAGTCACATCGAGCGTTTCAAGTGCCTTTTGCTTTTGGTCAAGCTTCAGCGGCAAGTGCGCGGCAACGGTATCGGCGAGCCGGCTCGCATCATCAATGCCCGACACGGACGTGAGAATCTCTGGTGGAACCTTTTTGTTCAGTTTCACAAACTGGTCAAACTGCGCAACCACCGCACGCCGTAGCGCCTCGGATTCGGCTGGCGCCGCAGTGCCGGAAGCGATGGGCGAAGCTGTGCAGGTAAAGAACTCGGCCTCGTCACTAATTTCCAGCACATTGGCACGTTGTGCACCCTCCACGAGCACCTTGACGGTGCCGTCTGGCAGCTTGAGCATCTGCAGAATATTGGCCACGCACCCCACGCGGTACAGATCGTCGGCCTCTGGTTCGTCTTTGGCTGCGCTTTTCTGTGCGACCAGCATAATGCCGTTGCCGCCCTGCATCGCGGCTTCCAACGCCTTGATGCTCTTGGGCCGGCCGACAAACAGCGGAATCACCATGTGCGGAAACACAACCACATCCCGCAAAGGCAAAAGCGGCAAATTCAATGTGTTTGGAGTGGAGTCGGAGGACATAATTTCTTCCAATGGACAGGATCTACTTGCAAGTGAGGGCGCACAGGCGCCCTTCAAGGTGGTAGAGCCAGGGGCGCTGCAACCGCCCGAGTAAGGATGAATTTGACTGTAGCACTTTAGCGCCAGATCGACGCGCGGTATTGAGGCGGTTGCAACGTGTTACAGGATAAATAGCCGCCTGTGTGTTGTATCGAGCTTGATGCTCAAGACGCAGCCGCGCGGGCGCTTTCCTTGTAGACGAGCAAAGGCCTTGAACCCGATGTGACACAACCTTCGTCCACCACGACTTTGGAAACTTGTTTGCTGTTTGGCAACTCAAACATAGTGTCAAGCAGAACATGCTCCAAAATCGAACGCAGGCCACGTGCACCCGTCTTGCGCTTAAGTGCCTTTTGCGCAATGGCTTTAAGCGCGGCAGGCCGCAATTCAAGCTCCGCACCTTCCATCGCCAGCAGCTTTTGATACTGCTTCACAAGCGCATTCTTCGGCTCAATCAGAATCTCAATCAGCGCTTCTTCGCTGAGCTCTTCAAGCGCTGCGACAACCGGCAAACGGCCAACCAGCTCGGGAATTAAGCCAAACTTGATCAGATCCTCAGGCTCAATATCGCTGAACAGCTCGGTAATTGTGCGCTCGGATTCGCCGCGCACTTCTGCACCGAAACCAATACCGCCCTTTTCTGAACGGCGGCGAATCACCTTGTCCAGCCCGGCAAAGGCACCACCGCAGATGAACAGAATATTGGTGGTGTCCACCTGCACAAAATCCTGGTTGGGGTGCTTGCGTCCACCCTGAGGCGGGACTGAAGCAATGGTGCCCTCCACCAGTTTGAGTAGCGCCTGTTGCACACCTTCGCCGGAAACATCCCGGGTAATTGAAGGGTTGTCGCTCTTGCGCGAAATCTTGTCGATCTCGTCGATATAGACAATGCCGCGCTGCGCTTTTTCGACTTCGTAATTGCAGTTTTGCAGCAGTTTCTGGATGATGTTTTCAACATCCTCACCCACATAACCCGCTTCGGTGAGCGTGGTGGCATCAGCAATCACAAACGGCACGTTGAGCAGGCGTGCAAGCGTCTGCGCGAGCAGCGTTTTGCCTGAACCCGTAGGGCCAACGAGCAGAATGTTGGACTTCGCCAGCTCAACGTCGTCCTTCTTGCTGGACAGGTGTTTTAGCCGCTTGTAGTGGTTGTAAACCGCAACGGACAGAATGCGCTTGGCCGACTCCTGGCCAATCACATATTGATCCAGAATGTCCTTGATCTCAGCCGGTGTAGGCAGATCAGACTTGGCCTGCTGGGCAACGTTGTCCGTCGCTTCGTCGCGGATGATCTCGTTACACAGCTCAATGCATTCGTCGCAAATGAACACGGACGGGCCGGCAATCAGCTTCTTGACCTCATGCTGACTCTTTCCGCAGAAGGAGCAATACAGCAACTTCTCGCTTGCGCCCTTTTTCTCGGTCATGCAGTCATACGCTCCGGGTGCTTGCGCCCTTAGGCGCCCTCTGACCGGGTGGTCAGCACTTTGTCAACGATACCGTAGGTTTGCGCTTCTTCGGCAGACAGAAAGTTATCACGATCCGTATCTGTAGCAATTTTTTCAATCGGCTGGCCCGTTGCTGCGGCCAAGATGCGATTCAGCCGCTCCCGCAAATCGAGTATTTCACGCGCCTGAATCTGAATATCGCTGGCCTGCCCCTGTGCGCCGCCCGAAGGCTGATGAATCATGATGCGCGAATTAGGCAGAGAAAAGCGTTTGCCCTTGGCGCCGGATGCAAGCAAAAACGCGCCCATGCTTGCAGCCAATCCGCAACACATCGTAGACACGTCGGGCTTGATGAACTGCATTGTGTCGTAAATCGCCATCCCCGCGTAGACCGAACCACCGGGTGAATTAATGTAGAACGAAATATCCTTGTCGGGATTTTCGCTCTCCAAAAACAGCAGCTGCGCTACGATCAGGTTGGCGGTCACGTCGCCTACCGGCCCCACCAAAAACACAATGCGCTCACGCAGCAGACGCGAATAAATGTCATAAGCACGCTCGCCGCGGCCAGATTGCTCGATGACGATCGGCACCATGCCCAAATTCTGGGGCTCAAAACGCTGTGGATCACTGTGCCAATCGTGCAGATCGAATCGGTTCATACTGCGTGCAATTCCTTCAGTTAACTTGGAGTGTAAGCCGGGCGGCTTAGCCGCGCGTGCCCATGAGTTCGTCAAACGCTACCGTTTTTTCAGTAACTGTTGCGTTTTCAAGTACCCAATTGGTGACGTTATCTTCAAGCACAATAGCTTCAACCTCGGCCAAGCGGCTGCGGTCTTGGAAATACCAGCCCATGACCTCGGCAGGGTTTTCGTAGCTTTGCGCCGCCTCTTCGATTTGGGCACGCAACTGTTCTGGCTTAGCTTGCAAGCTCTTGGTTTTGACCAATTCCGCCAGAATCAAGCCCAGGCGCACGCGGCGCTCGGCTTGCGCATCAAATACGTCGGCAGGAAACGGCATGTCTTCAATGTTCATGCCGCGCTGCTTTAGGTCTGCCTTGGCGTTGTCGGCCAGACGGGCCGCCTCGCTGGCGATGAGCGATTTAGGGCACTCAAACGTTGCAGTCTTGAGCAGCGCCGCCATGGCACTGTCTTTGGTTTGCGCTTTGGTGCGAGCTTTCACTTCACGCTCGAGGTTTGCCTTGATCTCTGCGCGCATTTTGACGAGGTCACCGTCAGCGATACCGAGTTGCTTGGCAAATTCCGCATCCAGCTCTGGCAGTTTGGGCGCTTCAACCTTGCTGACCTTCAGCACAAACTGCGCGGTTTTGCCTGCGACATCTTTGCCGTGGTAATCCGCCGGAAAGGCTAGATCAAACGTTTTGCTTTCGCCGGCCTTCATTCCGAGCGCGGCGGCTTCAAACTCCGGCAGCATGCGCTTGGCACCTGAGACAAAAGCAAAATCCTTGGCCTGCCCGCCTGCAAAAGCAACACCTTCCAAGGTGCCGTCAAAATCTACGGTCACGCGGTCATCGGCCTGTACACCACGCTCTACTGCTTCAAACACCGCGCGCTGCTTGCGCAGGATGGCGATAGTGGAATCAATTTCTGCGTCACCCACGGATGTCACGACTTTTTCCACCGTGGCGGCTTTGAAATCGCCAAACGCAATCTCTGGATAGATTTCAAACGTAGCGGTGAATTCAGCTTTGTCTGCCGCGCCGTCTTGCTTGGGTTCGACGCGCGGGCTGCCGGCCACGCGCAGGTTTGCCTGCGTCACTGCCTCATCAAACGCTGCGCCGACTTTTTCGTTCAGCACGTCCACATGAAACTGCGGGCCATAGGTGCGCGCCACCAATTGAAACGGCACCTTGCCGGGGCGAAAACCTTGCATCTTGACCTTGCGCTGATACTGCTTCAGGCGCGTTTCAACTTCTTTTTCAATATCGGCCAGACCCACAGACAGGCCAATGCGGCGTTCGGTGGCGGAAATCGTTTCAATCAATTGCGACATGCTCTTACTCAATCAAAAAATGGTGCTTAATGGTTGGTGCGAAGGGGGGGACTCGAACCCCCACGCCGGTGAAGGCGTCAGGACCTAAACCTGGTGCGTCTACCAATTTCGCCACCTTCGCGGGCGGTGTTTTTTCCGGTTTTTTGTCTATTGCTGCCAGCCATTGATACGGCTTGGACCAGCGCAGCAAAACGTCACGATTCAGATGCCTGCTATTGTAGCGGAAACCACTCCACAGCCTTGTTTTGCAGGCGTTTCCAGCCGATGGCGGTCGATCATTACGAGAATTTTCCGGTAGCCAGCTTTTTGATGCCGCGCGCGCTGGTGCCTGCTGTCACCGCCATTTACCGGTTTGCGCGCACCGCGGACGACATTGCCGATGAAGGTGATGCCCCTGCCAATGAACGCTTGGCGCAGCTTGCAGCGCTGCAGCAAGACCTGCTGCGGCTCGCGCGCGGCGAAACGGCGCAGCATTCTGCGGTAGCCGGGCTCGCACCGCACGTGGCCAAGCATCACTTACCGCTGCCGCTGTTTGAAGATTTGCTTTCCGCTTTCAGCCAAGATGTTACGACCACGCGCTACGCCACGTTTGATTTGCTGCTGGACTACTGCCGCCGCTCTGCCAACCCCGTTGGCCGCCTGATGCTGGCGCTGTACCGCGCGCATGGCTACTTGCAGCAGGAGCAGTCTGATTCCATCTGCTCCGCGCTGCAGCTCGTAAATTTTTGGCAAGACGTAGCCGTGGATTTGCGCAAGGGCCGCATCTACATCCCGCAAGAGGATTTGCAGCGCTTTGGTGTGTCTGAGCAAGAACTTATCACCGATCCGGCCGCGGTAATGCAAACCCCTGCGTGGCGGAACCTGATGCAATTTGAAGTAAACCGCGCCCGCAACATGCTGCTCGCCGGCAAGCCGCTGCCCAAGGCACTGGGCGGCCGCATCGGTTTGGAACTGCGCGGCATCATCCATGGTGGTCTGCGCATTTGCGAGAAACTTACCGCGTGCGGCTACGATGTGCACCGCGCCCGCCCGGTGTTGACCAAGCACGATTGGGCAGTGATTGCCTGGCGCGCTTTGATAAACACATGACTCCGATCGAATACTGCAAAAACAAAGCTGCTGCTTCGGGCTCCAGCTTTTACTACAGCTTTTTGTTCCTGCCGCCGCCCAAGCGCGACGCGATCATGGCCTTCTACGCGTTTTGCCGCGAGGTGGATGATGTGGTCGATGAAGTCAGCGACGCACAGCTCGCCCGCATCAAACTCGCCTGGTGGCGCACCGAGATTGACCGGCTGTATGCAGACAACACCGCCGACCCTCCCACGCATCCGGTTGCCCTCGCGCTTAAGCAAACCCAAGGCATCACACAGGTACGCCAGCCGCAGCTGATGGAAATCATCGCCGGCATGGAGATGGACTTGAACCAGACCCGCTACCCCGACTGGGAAGCGCTGCGCGTGTACTGCCACCGCGTTGCCGGTGTGGTGGGTGAAGTAGCGGCGCAGATTTTTGGCGTTGCCAGCCCGGCCACGCAGCAGCAAACACGTGAGTACGCCAACACGCTTGGCCTGGCGCTGCAAATGACCAACATCATCCGCGACGTGGGCGACGATGCGCGCCGCGGCCGCGTGTATCTGCCGGAAGATGCGCTCGCCAAACACGGCCTCACGCGCGAAGACGTGCTCGCACGCAAGCCCAGCGCCGCGTTCACGCAGCTGATGCAAGAGCAGGCGCTACTTGCGCGAAAGCTGTATCAAGAGGCGGCCGGCAAACTCGCCGCGCAAGACGTGCGTGCGCAGCGCGCTGGCCTCATCATGGGCCGCATCTACCGCGCACTGCTGGAAGAAATTGCGGCAGATAACTTTCCCGTGCTCACGCAGCGCATCGCCCTCACGCCGCTGGCAAAGCTGTGGCTCGCATGGAAGAGCTGGGTGTTTCCCGGCAGTGCTGTGACGGCATTGAAACGATGATTTTGATGCTTTTGAACATGCTTTACGCAATATCCATGCAGGTTTTAGGGCATTTTTGCTTGAAAAAGCGCATGGATATTGCGTATGTATACATTCATTTTGACCTTCTCGGTTCAATCCCCTCCCCTGCGTGCAGGGGAGGGTTAGGGTGGGGTTCTGTGCATAGGCAGCGAATCCTCCACGAACCCCCACCTAACCTCCCCCTGCCAGCAGGGGGAGGAGTTTCTCCTCCATCCCCATGCCCGCCATGCAACGTATAGCCATCATCGGCGGCGGCTGGTCCGGTCTCACTGCTGCGATCCAGCTCATCGCGCAAGGCAAACACGTCACGCTGTTTGAAGCCGCGCCGCAACTGGGCGGCCGCGCGCGCAGCTTGGAATGGAAGACCGATTCCGCCACCCACACCATCGACAACGGCCAGCACATCATGATCGGCGGTTACCGCGCCACGCTCGCGCTGCTCAAGCAAATCGGTGTGGACGAGCGCGCCGTGTTCAAACGGGAAGCGCTGCACATCACCACGCCTACCGGCGCGCTGTTCAAAGGCAAAGCCGGTTGGGGGCCGCTCAAACTTGCGCTGCCGATCATGGCGTCCGGCAGCTTCACGCTGGATGAAAAAATCGCGCTGCTGCGCGTCACCCGCGCCCTTGTCAAAGCGCCGCCCCCCGCCGGCACCACCGTGGCGCAGTGGCTTGCCCACCTGCAGCAGCCCAAGAAACTCTGCGACCTAATGTGGGAGCCGCTCGCAGTTGCTGCGCTCAACACTGCGCCTCAAGAGGCCGATGCCGTGGTCTATCACCGCGTGCTGTCAGACACGCTCACCGCCGGCTCATCTGCGAGCGATTTGCTGCTGCCGCGCACCGGTTTGTCTGACGTGCTGCCCAATGCCGCGCACGCGTTTTTGACCAAGCACGGCGCCACAATCCACCTGCGCACACCGGTACGCAGCATCGCAAAAATAGAACAAGGCTTTACGGTGGATAGCGCGGCGTTTGATGCAGTGGTTGTTGCCACATCGCCCTGGGTCGCAGAAGATTTGCTGCGGCCCCTGCCCCAGCTCAAAGAAACTGCAGATCAAATCGCCGCGCTGAACTGGCGCCCCATCACCACCGTGTACTTGGAGCTTGGCCTGCCCTGGCAACCACCCGCGAGCATGACCCTGCTGCCTGACCCCGCCATGCCCGGCGGCTGGTGGATGTTTGACCGCTCTGCACCGGAAGCAAAGACCACTCTGCTCTCCGTCGTCGCCAGCGACAGCGCCCCCGACGATTCCGGCCGCCGCATGTTCGGCCGCCGCGCACTCACCGTACTCAAGCATTACTTTGCAAACCTGCCCGTCGCAACCGCAACCAACGTCGTCAGCGAAAAGCGCGCCACCTTCGCCTGCGTGCCGCACCTCGCGCGGCCTGCAAATGCCACGCCGCTGCCTGGGCTTGTGATTGCCGGTGATTACACCAACCACCCCTACCCTGCGACGCTGGAGGGCGCGGTGATGAGTGGGTTGGCTGCGTCGGAGACGTTCAATTAGCTCTACTCGATAACGATGCTATTGAAAACCTGGTTATATTTGCTTACTGCCCAAAAAAAACTCTGAGACCTTCATGTTTCCATTTAGTCGCCACGCATTAGCCAGCTTAATAATCGGCTTCGCATTGGGTTGCTGTTGGGCAG
>JBOFGW010000326.1:0-9797 GCA_051649325.1 Burkholderiaceae bacterium
GGATGGGTTTGGCTTTTTCTTTGACGCCTTCACACCCGCACCCAATGGCGGCGATGAGGGCACCGGATTGGTGTTTGACGGCAACATCGCGCACTCTACGCACAAGACCTTTGCCACCGGCAACCAGATCAACTACCCCGAAGCCACGCGCGGTCATGGCTTGATGGTGTCAACTGGCACATCAGGCAAGCATCAGCATCTGTTCACGCGCTACACCGGCTATCACAATGTGAGCGGCGCGTGGGTGGAAGACCGCGCAGTCAAACTCAAAGACTCGCTGCTGGCCGACAATGGCGTTGGCGTAATGGTGCTGCGTGCGGCGCTGGAAGGCATCACTGTCGTTGGACAAAGCGCGAACCCGCTGCAGGTGCCTAATCTGGCCGCGTCGGTGAATTATGGCGAACGCGCGGGCATTCAAGTGGCCGGCAGTAATCATGGCGGCAAGCGTGCGCCGCTGATCATGGATACGACCATCATCAATCAATCCGGCTTTGGCATCTTGTGGGATTTGGACAATATCTCGCCGGCAAGCGTGATCAATCAAGTACGGTTTGTAAACACCCCTAAGCGTACGCAGAACATCTCGCCATTCAATTTTGAGTTTTTCCCTGATTCGCCACAATTTGGGGTGACCGACTTTGCGGGTGCCTACGCGGGCGACCAGAAAGTTGCGCGTGTATTCATGCGCGACACCAACCTGGACGATGCAAGCTGCACCTCGCTGCTCAATGAACTGGCCTATAGCTGCCCCACCAGCGGCAGCTTGCTGCTCAAATCCACCGTAAATCTCACCTTGGTTGAAGACAACGGCCGCACCACTGCGCTCAAAGAATTTGGTTACTACGACCCTGGCATGCCTGATGATGGCGCGGTGAGCTACGTGGCCAACGGGCGCGCCTACAGCGTGCTTGCCAGTGCGGCGCGCTCGCGCTACGACTTCACGCTGGATGATGCGCAAGGCAAATCGCTGGAGCTTTCATTTGCGGCTGCCTCTACTGCCTCGCGCATCGTGCAGGCGGGACAGAATGTGCCTTCTGCCGCATCGCTTACGGCCATGCGCGGCGCAGCAGGGTCTGCGTTCTTTTATGACGCCGCGCAAAAACGCCTCTATCTGCGCCTGATTGGCGGCGCGGGTGCGCAAGCCGTATCGGTCGAGGCACCTTTCACGGCAAGCGGCACCGGCGGCTTGGACGCTGTTGCACTGCCCGCCGGTGCGGTGGATGGCTTTGCCTACGCTGCCGTGGCTGCATCGGCCAAGTACCAGTTCAAATACGCGCCGCCCACGGCTGCGGCAGTGCGTAGCGGCACATCGAGCAGCATGCAGATTGATAACACCACGTCGCAAGCAGCCTTGCAGGCCGCCAAGGCTGGCGACACCACCGTGCTGCGCGGCTATATCTACGCACCCACCGACGGCCTGTATCGCATTGGCCTATGGGGCAGCGGTGGCGGCGTAGGGATGTGGATTGGCAACACCCATGTGATGAGCGAGCCTTCTGCCGGCATTAACAGCAACTGGATCAAGAACGGGCAGCTTGATACGGCATTTGGCGTGTTTCACCCCAACGGCCTGGTGGCGCTCAAAGCCGGCTGGCACCCCGTCACAGCGGTGCACGCCAAAATGCCGGATGCCAAAGACACGGGCGGCGAGCTTTACCTGCGCTGGATTCCGCCCGGTGGCAACAACACATGGGTCTACCCTGCTGTAAAGCGCGCATCATGAACGCCCGCACCGCAATGTTCGCCATTGCAGCGCTACTAGCCGGCGCCGCCGCCGGGATCGCGCTTGACCGGCATTTCAGCCCGGCGCATGCCGGCGCACACCCGCAGGCTGCGCACGCCACACACGCTATGCATGGCCACGCCAAGCCGGCTGCACGCGCCATCCCGCAAACCGCCACGGCCTGCCGTGCCGGCGCGTATTTGGAGGCAGACCGCACCTTGAATTCCGTAGTGGCGTTGCATCGCCTATTGCCGGCAGATACACCCAAGACCGCGACCGGCGAGTTGGATTCGATTCTCTACACCGCCTTGCAGCAAGCCAAAAGCGAGGTGCATTGCGTCGCCGGCGCGCTTACCCACGGCTACGACAAAGCGTTTGCCGACACCGTGCGCAAAGCGGTTTCTGTGGCTCAGCAGCGCGGTTTGTCGCAGGATGTGATCAAGATTGGCGAAGACGTGATTGCCGCACTCGCCGCCAATCAGCCGATGCAGGCGGCGAGTAAGTAGAAGCTCTGGACTAGTCGTCCCGCCCCTTCGACAAGCTCAGGACAGGCCGGCCTTTGGCCGGGCCGGGACCCAATCTCCGTATGCACACTCGCAGTCTGCGCGCAAAACTGGATCCCGGCCTGCGCCGGGATGACAGAGACCTCAAATCACTGCAAAGTTTCGATTCAAACAGGCTCTACGCAATATCCACGCGGTTTTCCAGCCAAAACCGCTTGAAAAACCGCATGAAATAAGCGTACTACCTATTCAATCATCCGCCACTTCCACTCCCGGAAACAGCACATCCGTAAACCCAAACCGCGTGAAGTCTTTCACGCGCATGGGGTACAACACGCCGTCCAGGTGATCGCACTCGTGCTGCACAACGCGCGCGTGAAAGCCGTCGACACTGCGGTCAATCGGTTTGCCGAACTGGTCAAACCCGGTGTAGCGCAGGGCGGCGTAGCGTGGCACCACGCCGCGCAGGCCGGGGACGGACAGGCACCCTTCCCAGCCCTCTTCCAATACATCTGAGAGCGGCGTGAGCTTGGGGTTGATGAGCACGGTGGGCGGCACGGGCGCGGCGTCTGGGTAGCGCGGGTTCTTTTCAAAGCCAAAGATCACCACGCGCAGGTTCACACCGATTTGCGGCGCGGCCAGGCCGGCGCCGTTGGCAGCGTGCATGGTGTCGAACATATCCGCAATTAATGCGTGGAGTTCGGGTGTGTCGAAGGTGTGCACGGGCTGTGCAACGCGCAGCAGGCGTTCGTCACCCATTTTCAGGATTTCGCGGATCATGGACGGGCCTACTCCTGCGCCTGCAGCAACCTAGCCGCGTAGCTCAGCACCATTTGAACACTGGGCAGCACCGCATCCAGCGTTTCGCGCATGGTTTCGACGGAGAACGGTTCTTTAGCCAGTCCGGCGGCGCGGTTGGAAACGACGGCGAGCAGCGCGTATTCCAGCTCCAGCTCGCGCGCGAGCGCAGCCTCGGGCATTGCAGTCATGCCCACCATGTCGCAGCCGTCTTGTTTCATGCGGCGCACTTCTGCAGCGGTCTCAAACCTTGGGCCGCTGGTCACGCCGTAGGTGGCGCCGGCCACATGCGCGGGCTTGCCCGCTTCGTCGCAGGCGCGCGTGAGCATAGTGCGCAAGTTGGTATCAAACGGCTGCGCAAAATCAATGTGGGTGACCGGCATGTCCGGCCCTTCAAAAAAGGTGCTGTCGCGGCCGGTGGTGTAGTCGATGATTTGGCTGGGCACGGCAAAATCGCGCGGCGCAAGCCCTTCCGCGATTCCGCCCACCGAAGACACCGCCAAAATCCGCGCTACACCGCTGGCATGCAGCGCCCAAAGGTTGGCACGGTAGTTCACGCGGTGCGGCGCAATCGTGTGGCCGTGACCGTGGCGAGCAATGAAAACCACGCTCGCGCCCTCGATCTGCCCAAACAACAGCGGCGAAGAGGTTTCACCATACGGGGTGCGCACCACGCGGCGCTCTTGCACTTGCAGGCCGGGCAGCTTGGCCAGCGATGAACCACCAATAATTGCAGTCAGTTGAGGCATAGTGTTCTGCGGTTTTCCGAATCTGTACAGCGTAACACTGCGCGCATTTCCTGCGCCAACTGTGCCTGCATGCGACAGTTTTGCACTTTGCAATCATTTGCGTCTTCCCACGTGCCGATCATGCGTTATGGTTGACGAAGGCTATGTTTTTAGCCGGAGGTGCCATGCAAACCGACGACGCGTTCATCACTTTGCCGGAATCCGCTGCCGCAGCGCCGATTGAGCTCGCCTGCGCGCACTTTGCCCTCACAGCCGTGGCCGGCATGGGTGCGCGCTTTTCGCTGCGCACCCACATCAACGACGTGCTGGCCGTCACTGCGCCGCACCTGACCTGGCCGGCCCCGGTGGTGGCGCGGATGCAGCGCTTCATGGCCGGGCGCTGCGCGGAATACGAGCCGTGGAATGGCTGCGGCAAGCTGACCGAAGAAGAGTTCATGGTCCGCCACGGCAACTGGACGGGCTCGGTCAGTAACGACACCTCCATCTATTACTACCTGGACGAATTCGTCAAACACAACGCCAAAGACATGCAGGCAGTGTTTGATCACTCGCGCGAGGCGCTGGGCGAGCGGCTCAAGAGCGCCTCCATCAAGCTGCTAGACAACTCCGCCCTGCTTGCCAAAGTGCTTGGCTTAAGCCCGGCAGAAACCTGGTTGATGCGCGCCGGTGCGCTCACCAAATTCAAACGCGACGTAAAAACCGTGCTGGTGGACTGCAAGGTCACGCACGCGCATGAGGCGTATGCGTTCTTGGGCCAGCTTGCCGGTGTGCCTGCGCCAGAAATTGCGGCCGCGCTTAAGCCCGGCGCGCGGTTGGAATCGCTCGGTTTGATCGACAGCATGATCCCCGAGGCAAGCATCACGGACTTGGGCGACCTGGTACGCATGAGCGACCGCCTGCTCGCCCCGCTGCTGCAAGACTACGCGCGGGAGAGCGACTTGATGGCGGTGTTCACCAAGCCCGCCAAGGCCGCCAAACTCGCCTTGGCCGATTACCCGCATCTGGGCGAAGACGCACGCTATCTGCGTGCCCTGCTCACTTCCGCCGCTGGCAAGGGCGAGCCAGGCGTGAACGTGCTGCTCTACGGCCCGCCCGGCACCGGCAAGACTGAGCTGGCAAAACTGCTCGCCAAAGAGGCCGCCTGCGAGCTGTACGAAGTGGAAAGCATGGACGCGCAAGGCGCGAGCCTGTCCGGCAAAGACCGCTACCGCGCGCTGCAAATCAGCCAGGCGTTTCTCAAAGGCCGCCGCAACACCGCGCTGCTGTTTGACGAGGTGGAAGACGTATTTCCCTCCGGCGCGCCGCGTGAGCTGCTTGGCATGCTGGGCGCGGCTGAGGCCAGCAACGCCAGCGTGAACGGCAAGGCCTGGGTGAACCAAACACTCGAAACCAACCCGGTGCCGACGATCTGGATTTCCAATAACATCGGCCAGATTGACCCGGCGTATCTGCGGCGCTTTCAGTTTCATCTGGAGCTGAAAAACCCGCCCGCCAATGTGCGCGAAACCATCGTGCGCAAGCATCTGGAAGGCATTGAGGTCAGCGATAGCTTTGTGGCCAAGCTGGCTGAAAAACCTACGCTCACGCCGGCGCAGATTGAATCCGCCGCCCGCTTTGTGCGCTTAACGCGCGAGGCGATTGACGAGCCGGCAGAAGCCTTGATCGAGCGCCAGCTCAAAAGCAGCGATGCTGCGCTGGGCATCAAAGAAGCTGCCAGCGGCCGCCCGGTGGTGACGCATTACGACGTGAGTTTGCTTAACATCGAAACGCAGTTTCCGGTCGAGCGCATCATTACCTCGCTCAAGCAGAAGCAGGCCGGCACGCTGTGTTTTTACGGCATGCCAGGCACCGGCAAGACCGCGCTGGCCGAGCATATTGCTACATCCATCGACCGGCCGCTGATCATCAAACGCGCCAGCGACTTGGTAAGTAAATTCGTGGGCGAGACCGAACAAAATATGGCGCGCATGTTTGATGAGGCGCAGCGCGAAAAGGCCGTGCTGCTACTGGACGAGGCCGACAGCTTCTTGCAAAACCGCCGCATGGCCGAGCGCAACTATGAGGTGAGCGAAGTCAATGAAATGCTGCAAGGCATGGAGCGCTTTACCAGCGTGTTCATCTGCACCACCAACCTGATGGATCGGATTGACGAGGCCGCGCTGCGCCGCTTCAGCTTCAAGATCAAGTTCATGGCGCTTACGATTGAGCAGCGCGAAAAAATGTTCATCACCGAAGCACTCGGCGGCGATGCCACACGCCTGACGCAGCGCCTGCGCGACCGCTTAAAAGGCCTGCGCCTACTCTCCCCCGGCGACTTTGCCACCGTCAAGCGGCAATGGCTGCTGTTTGATGAACCGATTGAGGCAGAGAAGTTTTTGGATCAGCTTGAGCGTGAGCACAACGTCAAGCCTGACATCCGCTATGAGCGGCCAATGGGGTTTACGGGGGCGTTGAAATAGCTATTCAAACGCTTTCTACGCAATATCCATGCACCTTTTCAGCCATTTCTGGCTGAAAAGGCGCATGAAATATGCGTACCGCTATCTGGAATTGCTACCGCCCTCCGTTCGCGCTGAGCCTGTCGAAGCGCATTTGAGGTAATCCAATGCCTTGATAAGCAACCAAGGGCTTCGACAGGCTCAGCCCCGAACGGTAGTCTCGATCCGGCTTACCCGATCCGACTTACCTTAAGTGACCGCACTGCAACCCACGCGAACTTTAGCCGCGCAAATGCGTCCACCCTTCACACGTCAAACATCACAATCACAAGCACCGGAGAATTCATGCGCAAGCCTGCTCTACTTTCACTCGTTTTAATCACGCTCTCTACATTCGGCAGCCTTGCACATGCGAGCGATGCGCTCGACCAACTGCAGCGCGCGAACCAAGCGCAGTTTCGTGCAATCTCTGAAGATCTGGGTTCTGCGCTGAGCTACAAAAGCCTCACCCCCGCCGAGCCGCTGGGTGCGCTGGGCTTTGACCTGGGTGTGGAAGTGACCGCCACGTCGGTCAAGAATAAAGCGCTGATTGAGCAGGTGAGTTCCAGCAGCATTCCTTCCACCGTGCCGGTGCCCAAGCTGCACGTGCACAAAGGCTTGCCGGGCGGCTTTGACGTGGGTCTGTCGTATTCAGCCGTGCCCAGCCTGGGTGTGTCACTGATTGGCGGCGAGCTGCGCTATGCGATCCTGCAAGGCAGCGTGGCCACGCCGGCCGTGTCAGTGCGCGGCAGCTTTTCAAAACTTTCTGGTGTGGATCAACTCAAGTTCGACACCAAAGCGATTGACGTGTCGATCTCCAAAGGGTTTCTGAACTTCACGCCTTATGCAGGCATTGGCCAGGTCTGGGTGAACAGCACTCCGCAAGGCGTGCCACTGCTGAAGGAAGAAAGCTTCACACAGACCAAAGTATTTGCCGGTGCCAACGTGAACTTTGGTGTGTTCAATCTGCTGCTTGAGATTGACCAGACCGGCAAGGCCGTGAGCTACGGTGGCAAGCTCGGCTGGCGGTTTTGACCGAGCTTCTCAAATAGAACACGCATATTCCATGCGGGTTTTGAAGCATTTTTGCCTCAAAATCCGCATGGATATTGCGTAAACCCTTCGAAAAAACGCTCTACTTCGTCGCGAAACAGTAAATCAGCCCTGCACCACCCGTGGCCTTGAGCGCATCATCGCTGCAGCCGCGTGAAGGATGCGACGAGTTCCACGACAGCGCGGGTGGCTCAGTATTCAAGCCCATGCGGTCGTGATGCCCCACCATCGCGTTACCCTCGCCGCTCTTGGTCCAGTTGCCGCAGGTGCGGTCATCGGCAATTGCAAACGCGGTGCCATCCACCTGCGAGCCGGTGAGAATGTCGTGCTTGTTGGGCGCATCGCCACGGCCGTTCACCACTTCACCCTTTTCTGTCAGCGCGGTCTGCTTGTTCAGGTTGTTGGTGCCGTGCAGTTCTGCCACGCTGCTGGCCACCATCACGCCCTTGGCGTTGGCCCACGGGCCGCTGCCGATGCGGTCGCGCGCGTTCACGGCGCCCGCACCCTGCGTGCTCAGGTAGGCACGCCAAGTTCGGCTGCCCGCGCCGGCGGCGGCGGCGAGTTTTTGGCAATGCGCATCTGCACCCGCCAGTCCGCCAAAGTCTGCGCCCTTGCCCGAGCCCGTGCTGGCCAAGAAAAAACTCATCCCGGATTGTGGCGCGCTGCTTGTCATGCCGCCGCCTGCGCATGCGGTCAGCATGGCGCACGCGGCGATTCCCACCGTGTATAGCGTTTTCATCATGTGTCTCCTATTTATGTCCGCAACAATGGTGTGCGTTCGGCCTGCTCCCGGGGCCAAGAAAACTATAGGCTTGCTTGATCGACAGCGCGCAAAGCCTCACCCGTATTGGGTTTGCAAGGCATCGCTGTGCCGGAAAACCGCAGCTTGGCGGATCAGCGCAGACGCCTGAGGCGCGGCACAAACCGTCCGACCGTGCGCTGATACTGCGCGTAGTCGGCATAGCGCTGCGCAAGCCAGCGTTCCTCCGTGCGCGACTTGGCCCAGAAGAAAATCAGTAGCGCAGCGCACAGCACGTAGTGCCATACGCCACCAAACGCCGCCGCCCAGCCCAGGCTGCACAGCAGCACCGCGCTATACATCGGGTGGCGGATTAAGCGGTAGATACCGTGAACCGCAAGCGCAGCGTCCGGCTTGGGCATAGGATTGGGTGTAAACGCGTTGCCCAGCGCGATGAACGCGGCGGCGAACACAGCCAGCCCTGCACCAAACAAAACCCAACCTGCAAGTAGCGGCGCGTGCAAAGACGGCGAAGACGGCACAAACACCAGCGCGAGCAGCAGCACAACTTGCAGTGCAACCCACCACCAGCCGGCGTGGCGTGACGGCGGCCCGGCAGAACTCATCGCGGATCGCTACTCAGAATCGCATACAGCACATCATCGTGCCACTGCCCATCGCGGCCTTTGCTGTAGCCGCGGCGAATGCCTTCTTGCCGCATGCCGGCACGCAGCATCACGCGGCCGGAAGCGCGGTTTTCCGCCAGATGGCAGGCATCCACGCGGTTCATGCCCAGCGCATCAAAGCCATATGCAATCACCGCCTTGAGCGCCTGCGTGGCATAGCCTTTGCCCCAATGCGGCCGCGCAATCCAATAACCCACATTGCCCAGCGTAGGCCGTCCGCCACCGTCTGCACCCGCGCGCAGGCCGATGGTGCCCACAAACTCGCCGCTCACTTTTTCAAAAATCAAGAACGGCGCAGTCTTATTGCGCTTCCATTCATTCACATAGGTGTTCATCCAGCCCAGTGCGTGGCCGTGCAGATAGGGCCAGGGTGGCAGGGCCAGAAAGCGCACTACATCCCATGACTGCATGGCCGCGCGCACCGCCGGCGCATCCGCAAAACGGCCGGGACGCAGCAGCAGATCAGGCGCGTGCAGCTCTTGCGGCATATCGTCTGCCCATGGTGCGGTGCCGGCGAGTGCTTTGAACATGTCTTGATGCGCAATGCCGCTCTGCGTGTACGGCGCGCCGAGGGTCGTGAACCCATGCCGCTCATACAAACTCACCGCCTTGTTCAGCACGCCGAGTTTGACTTGCGCAAACCCGTGTTCGACAGCCCGTTCGGTGAGCGCGTTGAGCAGCAGCCCGCCGTGGCCGCGCTTGCGTAGCGCGGCGGGCACAGCAATGCGGCCTATAGAACCATCGCCCAGCAACCGCGCCGTGCCGATGGCTTTGGCGTTGTCGAATAAAACCGCCTGCGTGGCGGCAAGATCGAATTCATCTTCTACGAGCACATCCGGCAAGCCCAACTCGCGCACAAACACTTGCTGGCGGATTGGCTGCACGTGCAGGGCCAGATCGGCCCAGGTGCCTAGCGCTAGAGATAAAGTCATTACCGCGTTTACTGCGCAGGCGGCGTGCGCTCAAAGGCCACCAGCCGCTCACGCCACGCCGCGGGCAACGGCAGGCTTTTGCGCGCATGCGCGTCGGCGTACACGTACAGCAGCTCGCCACTGGTGATGTGCTCATC
>JBOFGW010000327.1:0-2285 GCA_051649325.1 Burkholderiaceae bacterium
CGCAATCCACTCATCGCGGCGCGCGCGGCCCTTAAAGCCTTCAAGGCGTCGATCCACCCAGCGCAGGTTGTCATCAGACCACGCAGCAATCTGGTCGAAATGGAAGAAGCCCATGGAGTGCAGCAGTGCTTCCATCTTGGGGCCTACGCCCCAGATCAGCTGGAGATCATCGCCTTTGCCCTTGCGGGCGGCCTTCAGGCGCGACGGTGCTTTTTCAGGGCCACCATCATCGACAAAAACCTCGGCTTTGGTAGCAGTCGGTTTGGCTGGAACTGCGGCGCCCTTGGGTGATGGGCTTCCGTTCTTTGCAGCAGCTGCCGGGGTTTTGGCCTCGGCAACTGCCTTCACAACAGGCGCTGCAGCGGCAGGGGCAGGAGCATTAGCGGGTGCTACGGTTGGTTTTGCAGCGGCACTACCAGCTTGCGCAGTGGCCGCAGCTTCGGCTGGCTTTTTGGCAGCGGCCGCTGCTTTCATGCGCTCGCCAAAGCCAGACTTCCAATGCCCGACGACAGACCCGTCATAGAGGCTGCCTTCAAGAAGGGTCTTCTGATCTTTCACTGGCTCAGACGTGACTCGGCCAATCTGTGAACCCGTGATCACGGGCTTGCCCGCCCGCATGTCTGCCAGCAGCTTGGTGAAGTTTTTCGCGTCAAGGTCTTCGTAGACGTCGTTGTTGATCTGCACCATCGGTGCGTTGCAGCAAGCGCCGAGGCACTCAACCTCCAGCCATGAGAACATGCCGTCTGCTGAAACATGGCGCTCATCGCCAATCTCGGCCTTGCAGATCTCGATGATCTTTTCCGCGCCGCGCAGCCGGCAAGGCGTCGTGCCGCAGACCTGCACGAACTTTTTGCCCACCGGGCCGAGGTTGAACATCGTGTAGAACGTCGCGACCTCGAAGACACGGATGTAAGTCATGCCGAGCATGCTGGCGACCGTTTCGATCGCGGCCTTGGGCAGCCAATAATCGTGCTGTTCTTGCGCACGCCACAACAGTGGAATGACGGCAGACGCCTGACGCCCTTCCGGGAACTTAGCAATGATCGTCTGGGCCCAGGCCGCGTTTTCCTTCGTGAAGGCAAAACTTGCGGGCTGAACGTCATCTGATGCCAGGCGACGGACCGACATTCCGGAGGTTTCCCAATTTTGACAAATTCAAGAGTCTTGGTGGTGACCGTTTAGCACCATCGACGCACCGCACAAGGGTGAATGGCGGGATTCGAGCAAGCTGCGACGCTTTTCGTCAGACCGATTGAAAGACGCCCAGCTCAGGTTGTTTCAGCCGAGATCACCAAGCGTGAACCGCTTGACCTGCGCGCACGCTGGCTTGTCGTTCACCGTTTTTACAACGCAACGGCAATTGAACCGCGACTCGTTTCGATATGTTGTGATTTGTTCCGTGCCGTACGTACGCGACGCGTCATTGGTATAGACACCAACACGGAAGGCGGGGCAAAACCGGCGAACCGACGCGTCAGCACGATCCACGGAAATGCTGGCAGTGGTCTGGTTGCAAGCACCGAGCAAAAGCGCGGCGGCGGACACGATATAGAAGCGATTCATGGGCGAGATTCGACCGGTTGATGCGTCGCTCAATCCTTCACGCAGACTAACTCGTCAACCCGCGAACTGCGCGCAGCAGCCCTCTGCCAGGTGATCAGGCGCTAAGGCCGAGGCGCGCTTGCTGTTGGGCCGCAGCGAAGTTGCCGGTCAGACTTGCTGCGGACACACTGGCAGCGCGCGCCGCTCACATGTTCGAAAACGTCTATGATCGGTGCATTGCCAGGCGGAACCGCAGAGCTTGCGACTTTATATCCGCCCGTGTTGAAGGCCGGGCAAGCCTTGCGGATGTCCTGCTCGATGACTCCAGTCTGTCCGCCATGGAAGGCGAATGCCGGCGAAACCGCAAGAATGAGAGCAAGAGCCAAAGTTTGCCGCATCGCAGGACCATTTTTTCTTGTGTTGCCACCGCGCACGCCCGATTGGGCGCGTGCCCCCGTATGACGCAAAGTCATTGCAGCAATATCTTCACGAAGTCTGAATGGCAGCATGCGGCAAAAGTGCAAACGCCGGCATGGTTGAGTGACGATTACTTATGTTCTGTGCAGCACGTGACAGCCGCACGGCAACGACACCAGCGTTAGCGCAAAGGCGGGCCAGCGCGGCAATCAGCGCCGTCGGGCTTCGCAGGCTTCGCGGCAAAACGCGCGTCGGGCTTGTTGATGTCGCGCCAGTAGCTGCATTCATTCCCGGACCCATTCTCGAAAAGACCGAGAATGGGCATC
>JBOFGW010000328.1:0-4670 GCA_051649325.1 Burkholderiaceae bacterium
GGTTCGGAAACAAACAGACGTCAATCCAGGCGGCCAAGTAGGCAAATAGCGTCATTTTGGCCAAGGCCCAGGCGACCAAAAACAGCTTGACGGGTTCTTCGTGAAAGCAATACACGCCCAGCACGATAGCGATCACCACGACCGGCCAACCGGCAAGCAAGCGCGTAGCGCCCTTGCTCAGCCAGGGCTTGGCATTCGCCTTAGCGGCGGCTTTGGCTTCCGCCGCTTGACGTGCAGCACGGCGCGCGGCCATGAACTCGAGTACTTCTGGATCAAGCTCTTCGGATCGCAAGGCGATGCTCGGCGGCGTTAGAACCTGTTCGTTTAAATCATCCATCGCATAGACTCGTTAACCTCAATGCGTGCACTTTGCGCGCGCGCGACGGCCAAGTCTTTTAGCGCTGTTTTTTACTGCACTTTGAAGCTATCCATCGGCTCCCACCAGCCGCGCTTGAATAGCTCTGGATCCTCTTTGTCATGAAACGGCATCGCATACATCTCCAGCGCCGCCTCAATGGTGCGGTTGAAAATCTCCACCGTTTCCGAACCGGTTAGCTTGCCGCGCAGCACGTTGTACACGCCAATCACGTGGCGCAGTTTCGGGACCGCATACGGCTGATCGCAGCCGTGCTTGAGGCCGTAGTGGCGGCAGCGGGCGCGGATTTCACCCATGAGCGAAGGGTCTACGGCGGGGTGGCTGGATTCGGCGGATTTGATACCGCCGTGCCATTCGGGCCAGATTTCTGAGGCGGGCAGACCAATGGCTTCGGCCACTCGGGCTTCTATGCGGGCTGAGCGGGAATCTGATCGAATCACTTGACCCACAGTTGCTTGCGCCACCCCCAAATCTTTTGCAATTGAAGACTGTGTTACGCCACGCTTTTTAAGCGCAGCAAGTCGTTCCGTCACATGCATAACAGCCCTTGACAACGTGTTACCTCTATACTAAGGTTCGATATACAGGCTTTAATTTGAGGCAAAACGTGCGCCACGCTAAAATTCAATTTGCACTGAAAACATTGCATAGATCGTTCTCCGATATCGCAAGGGAGCTGGGAGTGACAGCCACATCAGTCGCTTCAGTCAGTCGACGTGAAATGCGCTCAGCTCGGATCGAGTCGGCGATTGCTTCTGCAATAGGGCTGGGGCTTGATTCCGTTTTTCCCGAATGGTACGCAGCGGGAGCGCGCCGAAAGGCACCAAAAGAATTGCACGAAATGTCACCCGAACAGTTGCTTCGTGCACAAGAAACGGTGCGGCGCATGGCATCGGAGGCGGCATGAGAACGATGGAGGAAAACCAAGCATTGCTGCGCTCCAAAGGTGACGAGTTTATCGCCTTGGTGGACGATTTTTCTAAACCCGTGAACTTGATCAAATCGAGAGCGCATGACTGCGTGTACTTGTCGACAAGAGAGAAAGAACGGTTTTTGCGCAACGCATTCAACTTCAACACCAAACTGATGCGAAACCTGGCTGAAACGAACCCTCGCCTTGTTAACCAGCTTTTGCACGACTTTCAGCTCGCGCTGGACGAGCTGACCTTGACACTGATCACCGGCGTGCCAGCCGCCGAATAACCCCATCAATCCACTCGAGACGCCAATCTTATGAAACATTCTTTTCACCATTTGCCGAACTGGCGAATATTACGCAATACGCAACAGCTGTGCGCAATAGCAATCTTTGCCGTTTTTTCGATGTCAGGGTGTAGCGACGTTACGCCCCCTGAAAACCACTGGCTGGTATGCGATGGCATGCCCTTAGCTAGCTCGCCAAATCGTTCTGAATTTGTTGAGCATCGTGGCACAGCATGGGGTTCGGACAAAGATGGCTACCCGACACACGTGCCAATGGAGCGCTACCGCGTCTGCAAAATCATCCCCGGATCGCAGCTACACCCCGCCATTGCGGAGCGTGCAAAATGAGCCGCACCCCCGTCTTTTCCAATATTCGTGATGCAGTGGAAGGCTGTTTTGTGCATGCCAAGGCCAAGAACCCACAGCTGAGCATGGATCGCTTTTCGGATCGCTTGGGCGAATCGAAGGCCACTGCGTACAAATGGCTGCAAAACGGCAGCACGCCGTTGAATAAGTTGATCGCGTTCGAAAACGCCTGCGGTGCGCACTATGTAACGCGCTACTTGGCAACGGCTGCGGGCTATTTGTGCGTGCCGTTTCCAACGGGGCGCTTACCCAGCCCAGGCGATGTCAATGCGGTGTCCGAAGCCTGCGCCGATGCAGTTAAGGCATTACTGCAATTTGCCGGCGGCAAGATTGATTCGGCGGAAACCGAAACCGCGCTCACGCAAGCAATGGAGCGCTTGGCAGCTGAGCGCGCTCAGGTGCACACGGCGTATCAGCCGGGGTTGGCGTTATGAGCGATCTTGATTTGCTGACGTCAATCGTCAAAGTACGCCAAAAGTTTCGCAAAAACATGTTTGAAGCCCCCCTGATCACCCTAGACTGGGATGATATTGAGCAGAACCTGCGCTCTGCTGAGGAGTTAATACGCGCGCTGGAAAAGCTGGTCTACGCATTGACCGCGGACAATGCATCGCGGGCCGTGCAGTTTTTCCACATCGCTTTCGGCGCACTCGGCGATTGGGGCTATGACACCGACATCGGAAAGGCTTTAGCTACCCTCTACCGCACGCCAGGCGGTGCCGCATGAACACCACCAAATACACCGCACAAGCGCGTGAAGCCCAAGGCCACCAACTGTGGTGCGTATTGAACCCACAACAGCATGTGGTGTGCTTTTTCGTCGCTGATTTCCCAAACGCTAAGCGCGAAGCAACGCTCGTCGCCCGCCTGCTGAGCGTGGAAGCGAAGCGCGTTGAAGCCGCCATCATCGCCAAGTTTGGCCACAAGAAAGCCAAAAAAAAAGGAGCCACCAATGGACGTTAACGCGCCTTACAAAATCGAGCGCAGCCAAGCCAAGCTCAATATCGTCGATCGCTTTGGCTACATCGCCGCAACTGTGCCGCATTGCGATCCTGCAGGCCGTGCAATGGCCGAGCGGATTTGCAGCGGACTAAACGAATTGCGCTCAGTTGAAAAAGCCTACGGCGAGCAGGTGGCGGCATGATTTCCACCACGCTGTTTAGCCAGTTAGTTAAAGCATCAGAAACCAAGTCAGGTGGCCTCTATTTGCACATCAAAAAAACCAAAGAGCCGTTTGATTTTTTTCTTGATATTTTTTGCAAAGCTTTTCCAATCAACCCACATATCAAAATTGAATCAAGTGCGACTTTTGTTAGAAGCACACCTGATGGGGCTAAGGTTATTAAACCCAACCTTTTTGTCTTCATTGATTCTGGGGTTTTAGAAAGCGCGGGAGATGACGAATTGTTTTTGCCCCTCGAACAAATCGAGCCGCTAAAGCTCAGGCAGCTGCTATGACCGACCTTGGCAAATTCAAAACCAACGATGCCCAGCAGCGCTGCTTGCAAATCGTGCTTTGCCTGGCGGGCAACGAATTGGAAGGCCTAGCACCCACGCAAGTGGCCAAAGCCGTGGACAGCACCAGCAATCGCATCCATCACGATTTGCGCAACATGGCGCAAGCCGGTTTTGCCGAACGCCTGGCCAACGGCAACTGGCGCTTAGGCCCAAAAATGATCCAGCTCGCGCTGGATTACCAATCCTCGATCGCTCGCATTGATGCGCGAGCGGACGAGATTAAACAGCGCTATCAGCGCACCCACTCATGACGCCAACTCATTAAACCAAGGAATAAGACAATGGCTAGACCCCCAAAAGACACACCCGATATCACCGAAAACCCTGTTGTGGATGTGTCGCCGATTGAGTCGACTCAGAACCAAGAATTGGTCAGCGCTGATCAAATGAGAAATGAAAAACTAAATGAGTTGGTGAATCTTGATTTTGACTACTCGCTAAAGCGCGCTACCCATGCGCTGCTGCACGAGACTCAAGCACTGGCATACAGCACGCTGCGAATCGGAGCAATTTTGGTGATGGTTCGAGAGCGTGAATCAAGCGAAAGCTTTGAAGATGTGCTGAAGTTAGCGAAGATTGGTCACGCTTACGCCAAGCGCTTCATGAGCTGCGCGAAACGATTCGGCAGCCGGAAAGAGTTTCAGTCTTTAGAACGCTCAAAGCTGATGGCGCTTGCTAGCCTCGACGACGAAACGCTGGACGATATCCAAGAGGGATCAATCATTGATCTGAAACTTGATGACGTTGATCGCATGACTAACTCCGAACTTCGAGATCGTTTGCGCCAACTACGCGAAGAAAAAAACGCCACCGACGAGCGTCTAACCGAAGCAAGAAAAGCTAAGGATGATCTTCAAGACAAGCTCGAACAGCGCGAGCGCGACTTGAAAGACAAGCGCAAGCGTAGCGCCGTTAGGTATGTCGATTTAACCGTGGCGCATGCCAATCTATCTGCGGCACTGATGCAGTTTCATCAAGCCAATGATGGGCTACTCCTATCGGTTGATGAAAATGGTCCACTGAGTGCAGTGCAAGAAAACGGCGTAAGCGAAATCTTCAGCGAGCTGCGTGAGCTTGCCGAAAAAGTGGGCATTGCCCGCAACGAAGAGGGGAGCTACGTATGAGCCCGAATCATAAAAAGCTGCAAACCCTGGTGCAGGAATGGGCCAGCCTGCGCGCCGTGAACGTTAAGTACCTCAGCGTATTG
>JBOFGW010000329.1:0-30756 GCA_051649325.1 Burkholderiaceae bacterium
GGTGGGCAAGGTGCTCACACGCACGTCAACCGGGCGGCCGCCCACGCGCAGTGTGATGCGGCCATCTTGCGGCAGGCGCTTTTCCGCAATATCTAGCTGCGCCATGATCTTGATGCGGCTGATCAGCGCTGAATGCAGCGCACGCTTGGGCCGCGCAATATCGCGCAGCGTGCCGTCGATGCGCAGGCGAACGCTGGACGTATCTTCAAACGGCTCGATGTGCACGTCGGACGCGCCTTCACGCACTGCCTGGGTGAGCAACGCGTTGATCAAGCGGATGATAGGTGCGTCGTCAGCCGATTCCAGCAGGTCTTCAACCGCTGGAATGTCTTCCATCATGCGGTTGAGGTCAACATCATCCGCCACTTCATCCACCACACTTTGCGCGCTGCCTTCGCTGGCGGAATAGGCTTTGTTGATGGCGTCACGCACCGCGTCATCGGTTTCCATCCGCACTTTGATGCGGCCAAACACGCGCTGCACTTCAGTGAGCGCTTCCAGCGACGATGCATTGCAAGCCGTGACTTCAATCCCTTCGCCAGACTGCAGCACCAAGACTTGGTGGCTGCGTGCGAAAGAATAAGGAACTAACGGGGCGCTCATGTGCTCACCCCGCCTTCATTGCGTTTTGGGCGGTTCTGCGGCCGGCGGTTCTGGCGCCGGGGCAGCGGGAGCAGCAGGAGCCGTAGGCGCAGTAGACCCAGGTTGAGGCACTTGGCCGTTCGCGGGTGGCGGCCGCCGCAGATCAATGGTTCCGCCGGGCTGAATATCCACCGGCCCGCTCGGTACAGCCGGTGCAAACGGCAACTGCGGCGAACCCATGTCCGGCAAAATCCAGCTCTTGGGCGGCGCCGCCTGCTGCTGCTGTCCACGAATGGAGTCGTACCGGTCAATCACCACTGAGCGCAGCGAATTGGCGTCCCGCATGACAGTTGGTTTGAGAAACACCATCAGATTAGTCTTGCCACGATTGCGGGTCTGGTATTTGAACAAATTGCCCAGAAACGGAATGTCGCCCAGGATCGGTACGCGTTCGTTGGTGTCGCGCACGTTGTCTGAGATCAGGCCGCCCAGGATCACAATCTGTCCGTCATCCACGTTGACGCTTGTCTTAAAAGCGCGTTTAGTTGTGACGAGATCTCGTGCGCCGCTGGTCGGCGTTGGCTTGACCGCCGAGGACTCAAGGGCGATCGGCATTTGCACAACCCCGCCTTCACTGACGCGCGGACGCACTTTGAGCGTGAGGCCCACGTCTTTGCGCTCAATAGTTTGAAACGGATTGACCGCAGCGCCGCCGCCGGCGCCGGTGTTGGTAAAGCTGCCGGTCACGAACGGTACGTTTTCACCCACGATGAATTCTGCCTCATCATTGTCCAGAACCACAATGCTGGGCACTGACAAGACATTCGCATTTCCATCGCTCTCCAGCGCCGTCGCGATAGCGCCGATGTTGTTGTTGACCAATGCGGCGAGATTTAAACCGCGCGCGTTGGCTGCTGCTTGATTTGCGGCATCACCGCCGGCGGCAAGCCCTGCAAGACTCAAGCTTGCTGAACCAAACACTGAGGCGACACCTAGTCTGTATTTGCTGTCACTATTGCCCGTGAGACCCGCCCATTGAATTCCCAACTCTGCGGCTTTGTCTGCTGAAATCTCGACAATCAGCGCCTCAATCATGATTTGCGCGCGCCGGATATCCAGCCGCTCAATGATCGTGCGTAATTCTGCATACACCGGTTCAGGCGCGCGAATGATCAGAGAGTTGGTGGCCGGGTCGGCCATGATGACTGAGCCGCCAGGGCCGGTCACGGTCACCGGCGCCGCACCGCCGCCGCTTTGCGGCAGGGTAAGTGCACCACCGGGTGCGCCTTGGGGCGTGGCAACCGGAGTGGCGGGGCTCAAAGGCGCAGGGCTGGCGCCGCCGCCCGCGCTGCCTGAGCCGCTAAATAAGCCTTGCAACACCTGCACGAGCTTGGTGGCTTCGGCGTTTTTCAGGGCGATCACATTCAAGTTGCCCTGGCCTTTGGTGGGCTGATCCAGCTGGGCAATCAGCGCCTTGACTTGCCGCATGCGCGCTGGCGAGGCCGCGCGCACGATCAGCGAGTTGGTCCGTGTTTCTGCAAGCGCTGTCACGCGCTGACTGGGGTCACCGCCTTGGCCTGGTTCAAGCAAGCGCTGCAGCGTCAGACCTAAATCGACCGCGACACCATATTTGATCGGCACGATCTCGGTCTCAGTCATGTTGGGCGAGTCCACCGCCGCGATGATCCGTGCGATCCGGCGCAGGTTTTCTGCATAGTCCGTGACCACCAGCGTGTTGTTGGCCGGATAGGCGTTGATGGTGTTGTTGGGTGCGATCAGTGGCCGCAGTACCGGCACCAGATTTTGCGCAGACTCATGCTGCAGGCGAAACACTTGCGTGACGATCTGATCGCCACCGCCCGAACCGCGTTCGCTGACGATGCCGCCTTGCAGCTTGGCATCCGCTTCCGGCACGATGCGGATCACACCGTCGGTTTCCACCGCGGCAAACCCTTGCAGCCTCAGGCTGGCATAGAGCTGCCCGAGTACCTGGCTGCGGTTCAGCGGCTTGTCGCTGACAAGGTTGATGGTGCCCTTGACGCGTGGGTCGATCAGGAACTGCCGGTTGGTATACGCGCCGATTGCGCGTACCACGGCCTCAAGATCGGCATTGACGAAATTGAGCGTCACACGCTCGCCGGACAGCGTGGGCTGCTCCTGCGCGACGGCAACACTTGGCGGGAAGATCAGCGCACCGGCTACACACAGAGTGAGCAGTACGCGCACGGCAAAAATCATTGTGCGATTCTCAAAATGTACTCATTGCCCTGTCGACGCCCCAGCATATTCAACACTGCCTGCAGACGTTCGCGATCCGCATCCGGCGCGCTCGACACCAACGTGAATTCGCTGCCTGACCCACGGGTCAGCGCGATTTTGCCGTCCCCCTTGACGCGCAGCACCCCGCTCCGCGTCAACAGTGAAAGCCTCACCTCCGCACCTGACAATTGTGCTGTACCCGCATAATCACCTAATACCGGGCTGCCAGACAAGCGCGTTGTTGCATCCAACCAAACGGTCTCAATAGTACCTTGCAATGTTGTTGCGGAGGTTGCAATCAGACTGTCGCTACTGCCAGACACACCATTCCAGCGCAGCTCCACCCAGCCACCCGGCGCCAGCGTGTTCAGCGGCGCGCCGATATTGCCAAGCAAATACGCGGGCATTTCGGTCATGCCGTCGGTCAGCCGCCAGTTTTTTAGGTTACCGGTGAGTTGACTGTCCGGGCGCTGGCCAAAACGCAAACGCGCATCGATTCGACCAAGCAGCAGCGCCGCCGGTTCCACCCGCCACGACAATCTTTCTGGTAACAAAATATGTTCTGTCGCAGACCGTGCGAGGCGCACCGCGCCCGAGCCGCGCCAAAGCGTGCCGCGTATCTCTTCAATGGACAATGCCCCGCGCGTGGCCGATGCCAGCGGCGCCAGCACCCAGCGCGCCGGCAACATGGCCAGCACTATCGCTGCGGCAACCAAGAGGGCCAGGAGCACGCAGCCGCGGGCAAACCAGCTCATGCGTGCGAGCCTTTACTTCGCCAACGACAGCGTGCCGTCGACGATGCCTTCGCCGTTGCGCGTCAGATTTGCATCGCGCACCGTCAAGCCATGGTTCTGGCGGGCTTGGCCGGCAAAGCGCATCAGATTGGCAAACCCCGCGCCCTTGACGGTGACGCGAAACGGCCCGTCGCCGGTGATGTCTGCCTTCACGCCGCTGCCGCTGGCCAGTTGCACCAACGCGTCGCGCGAGGCCACAGTCGTAGTAGGCCGCGCCACGGCGGCAACGCGTGCGGCAAGCTGCTCGACCTCATGCTTTTGTACGGCAAGCTGCGGAATTGCCTTGGTTTCGCGGTTGATACCGGTGAACGCAGGTTCCACAATGCCCAAGAACAGTGCGGCGCCAAGCACCACCGCCACGGTCAGGGAAACAAGTTTCTTCTCGCGCGGAGCCATGCCCGCAAAGCGGCTGGTGAGGTCAGCGAGCTTCATTTGGCTGCTCCCAGCGTTAACACTGCCGAGCCGTCGATGTTCCATGCCACCGCCAGCCCGGCTTCTTTGGCGGCAGATTCAAACGGCGCGCGCAGCGCCGGGGTCATTTTGTCTTTGCCGAATTTGAGCGTGGCGCGCTCGCCGGCAAACTCCAGCGTAGCAATGGTGGCCGGCGGCAAGGTTTGTGCCGCGCGGTCGGCAGAATCCACCAGCCGCTCAAAGCTGGACGCGCCAGTACCGCCGGTGGTGAGCTTGCTTTTGAGTTGCGTGATCGGATCAGTGGTCATCGGCGTTGCCGGCATCGCTTTGGCGAACGATTTGCTCATAGCATCACGCAGTGCGGTGGATTCGTGCGCCAACATGCGCCAATACGCAAACATGCCGATCATCCAGGCCACCAGCGTCAAGCCGGCCAGCACCAGCGGCACACGCCAAGTCTGCCACTGCGCCTTGGCTTGCGTGGGGTCTTCAAACTTCAAGCGCGCCGCCACGAGCGGCGGCACACCAAACTCGTTGCCCCAGCCTGCGGGCAGCAGCTCCGGCTCTATGCCATCGCCGTACACGCGGCCGGCATTGCCCGCGCGGTCAGCGGCGCTGGGCAGCACTGCGGTGGGCACTACCGCGCATTCATCGCCGATCCACAAGCAGGAGGTATCGCCCTCCACCCATGCGCAGGGCAGTGCACGCGGATTGACCGCTGCCGTCATCGGCGCCAGCGGTGTGTTAGCGGCACCGAGCGTGCGCATCAGGCCGCGCACTTCAGCCAGAATCGTGCGATCAGTAAACGCCACTTCCAGCGCCTCACCCACGCGCTCGCCGGTGGAGATTGAAACCTCGCGCGGGTCGGACAAGAGCCGGTCTTCTAGCGCCAGCGGTACCGCCTGCTTGAGCTTGTCTTTTGCGAGCCGCGGCACATTCACCTTGGTGATGCGCGCATCCAGCGGATGCAGCAGCACCTGCCCACGCTTGGCGCTGCGCAGCGCTTCTGCAAAGGTCGCGCGCGCGGGCAGCGCAGTACCGCTCACGAGGCGCACCGGCGTCGCAGCGGCCAGCCCATCAGCAGGCCACTGGCTCTTGGGCGGAAGCAAAATGGAATCCGTCATGCGCTCATTTAACCATTTAGCTGTGGGCAGGGCGGTTGCAAAGATGTGTCTCGCGCCCGACACCGCGCTTCAAATGTCTCTTACCCAAATTATCTCCGTTTGATTATTACTGCGCCGGATCAACGCTTGGCGCGCAATATCCACGCGGCCCAGTTCAATACGGCCGGTAGCGATGAAGTATTCGGTTCTGACGATAAACGATCCGGGCGATTCCTCAATTTTTGCGGCAGCAACTTCAGGGAAATTGTTCTTCACGTCAGCCACATCTTTGAAATTAGTGATGCGCTCGCGCCGGGAAACAACGGCCTGCGCAACGCCACCGGCGAATACAGGGTGGATGCTGGCGATTACAGGTGCAGAAGCGGTATTGATATTGATCGGACTGGCCTTTTCTTTGCTGGCGCGCGGATAGACCGTGGTGTAGGGCACAAGTTGCATCAGCGTGGTGTCGCTGATGTCTTTCATTCCCTGCAAATCCAATACAGTCTTGATGCGGGGCATCGGAATAGGCCCAGCACCGGGGGTGGGTGCGGTAGGAACGGTTGAAGCAACGGCCCGCGCAATAGGCACAACTTCGCTATCAGGCAGTCCAAGCGCCTCAAACAAGCGCTGGAACGCGGCGATGCCGGTACCATCCATACCGCCGTCCTTAGTGAGGTCTGCGAGATTCAAACGCGACTGCGCATCCTCAATCTTGCCCGAAGCAAAGCCTTCCATGCGCCCGCTTTCATCGGTGATGCGGGTGCGCGCCAGTGGAATGGCCCACACTTCGGTCAAGTGATCGACGTTGGGGTTGCCGTCTTCGCGCAGCAGCAGGCGTGCCCAGTCGGTGGCGGCGGTGAGCAGCCAGCGCGCTTGCGTGCCGCTGCGCTGCACTTCAACGGTTCGGCCCAGCGCGTCTTGCGCGGTGAACCACTGCGTGGCCAGTATGGTGACAAGTGCTGCGATCAAAATCGCGGTGACGACCGCGACGCCCCGCTGGCGATGGTGGCGCGCGCTCATAGCGACTCCGTGAGCAGCACTTTGGTCACATCGCCGTCCGGCAGGCTGAGTTTGATCGACAGCGCGACAATTCTGCCTGTGTTGGCGGGGACGATCCCGGCGGCAATCGCGCCTGCCTGCGGCTGCGCGGGTAACCCGGCCTGTGCTTGTGCCTGCTGCTTGAGCCATTCTTCCGCCGGCAGCCAGTTGCCGTTCACATACACCGCCAAAGCCCAGCTGTTCACGCGCGGCAAGACTTGCAGCACGGCGCTATCTGTCGGACCTTCGCCTTGCACGGTACGGACCAATGTGCCTTCAGACAGTTGCCATTGCACAGTGGCGCGGCGTGCCGGGCCGTTGGCCTGCGCAAGCTCGCGCTCCAGTGCAAAACCGGTGGCACCAATAGTGATGGGCGAATTACTGCGGCCCGAAGTGGCGCTGCGCACATCAGCACCCATCTGCTCCAGCGCGCCTTGCAAACGACTGATCTTGTCGCGTGCAGTAATGGCGGCATCGCGCGCGCGCAGCACACCGTCCAGCCCGCGCCAAGCCATCATCGACATCAGCGCCAGGATGGTTAGCGCGACAAGTAGCTCGATGAGCGTGAAGCCGCGTGAGCGTCGCATGGTCATCGCCGCTGCCCCATGACGGTGGAGAGCATGACAAGCTCTTGCGCTCGCGCGGACGATTCGAACACGCTGATTTCTACGCGCACAAAAAAGTTGTTGGGCGTGCGCGTGACGCGCTCCTCGCATTCAAACTGCCGCCCTGCTTGGTGGCAAGCAAAGCTGCGGTTGCCCAGTGGTGGCTGCGTGCCCGCAAGGCGCAGTTCTGCCAGGCGGTTGTCAGCCGAGAACATCGCCAAACTGCGCAGCGCAAGCTGCTGTGTGTGGTCGCCCAATTGTCCAGCGGCGCGCAGGCCGGCCATCAGGGCCAGGGTGACGATGCCCAGTGCGACCAGCACCTCCACCAAAGTGAAGCCGCGAGTGTGCGCAAAACTGTTTCGACTCATTCTGACTGCACAACTCTAAAGCCGCCCGCGCCGTCTGATGCAACCACGCGCGCAAGACCACCGGCAGCAATCGTGAAGGACAGCGGCGCGCCGATGGGCTCCAGTCCCAGGCCGGCGCCACCGGGGGGAATGGTCAGCTCCGCGCCTTCGGCCTCAAACAGCTTGGGGCCAAACACTTCGTCCACCGTGATCGGTTCCCAGGCCATCAGATCAAACTCTTGATCATTGCGGCTGCGCTGCGCAAAGCGCCAGCCGCCGGGCACCGCCTCCAGCCGCATGGCGCGCCCGGTGGCGGCAGCTTGCGCCTGCGCGGCGGACAAAATTACGGCCAGTCGTTCAGCGTCGCGCGACAGCACGCGAGCCGGGTTGGGCGTAATGGCGATCTGTACGAGGGAGAGCATGATGCCCACCACCACCATCACCACCAGCAGCTCAACCAGAGTGAAGCCGCGCGTACGCAAACGGCCTTTTGGAGCAGGTTTAGAAGGCATGTACGCAATATCCATGCGCTTTTCCAGCCATTTTTGCTTCAAAAGGCGCATGGATACTGCGTACTCCACTTTAAACGCTAAATGTCCCAGGTGCCGATGTCCGCGTCGTCACCTTCACCGCCGGCCTTGCCGTCTTTGCCGTAGGAAAAGATGTCGAACTCGCCGCCTTTGATGCCCGGCTGCACGTACTGGTATGGGTTGCCCCACGGGTCGTTGGGCAGGCGCTCAACATAGCCGCCCGACTTCCAATTGGGTGGAATCTGCCCCACCGTCGGTTTTGTAACGAGTGATTGCAGGCCTTGCTCGGTGGACGGATAGCGTTGATTATCCAGGTAGTACAGTTTGAGTGCCTGCTTCATACTGGCAATGTCGGTACGTGCCGCCTGCACGCGGGCTTGATCGCCGCGGCCCATCACGCGCGGCACCACCAGCGCGGCCAAAATGCCCAGGATGACGATGACCACCATGACTTCAATCAGGGTGAAACCTTTGGAACCTTTACGCACAGAATTGTCTCCGAATCCAACCGCGGCGCCCCATGGCGGCCGCATTTGCAGTGATAATACTGCTCGGATGTTTCACGAGAGCTTAAGTTCATGACCCGCTGGTTGCCTAAATTGCTCACCTTGCTGCTTGCCTGTGCGCTGGCCGGCGCTGCGGCGTATTGGTTCATGCGCATCGCCGGCGGCCCACCCGCGCCCGATCCGCGCAGCCTGAACCGCGCGGTGGATGCGCCGGTGGCAAGCTTTCGCGAACCCGTCAACCTGTTTGGCAGCACGCAGACCCAGGCGCTCACCAACGTCAAGCTGCTGGGCGTGATTGCCGGGCCAGACGGCAAAGGCCGCGCTATCTTGACAGTGAATGATGCGCCGCCCAGAAGCTACGCCACAGGCGCGCAAATTGCCGCAGGGATGAAGCTCAAAGCCGTCGAGTCGCGCGCCGTTGTTGTGGATAGCGCCGGTGTGGAAAGCCGTATTCCGCTGCCGCCACGCGTGAGCGTTGCGGCCAACGCGATTACCTCGCCCGCACTGCCGCCACGGCCGGCCTTTGGTGCGCAGGCAGCAACCCAGGCAGCCCCGGCTGTGTCGCAGGTAGCGCCGGCGGTGCAGCCGGTCGCACCGCCTCCTGGACAGCAGGCCGCAGCGCCCGCAGCAGCGGCCGCCGCGGCTGCTGCTGCGGCGTCTCAGCAAGGCGTGCCCATGGCGCCGGCTGCGCAAGTACCGCCACCGCCTAATCCGCCAGGGCTGTCACCCAATCAGCCGCCCAAGCTGCGGGAATAGACCGACGCGCTGCATCTTCAATAAAAAAGCCCGCGCATGCTGGCTTTTTTGTACAGCAGCAAACGGCTTAGTTGCTCTTTTCTGCCATGAAGATTTCTACACGGCGGTTCTTGGCGCGGCCTTCTGCGCTGCTGTTATCCGCGACTGGCTCTTTCTCACCGCGGCCATCAATGGCAATGCGCTTGGCATCCACGCCCCGGCTGGACAGGTACGCGCGCGTGCTGGCGGCGCGCTGCACTGACAGTGGATCGTTCACTGCATCCGAACCTTGGCTGTCGGTATGGCCAATGATCCGTACTTCAGCGGCCGGATTGTCGCGCAGACCGGTGGCAAATTGGTCGAGCACCGGTGCAAAGTTGCCCTTGATGTCGCTTCTGCCGGTATCAAAAGAAATATCGCTCGGAATGTTCAGCTTGAGCTGGTTGTCCGGCGTTTGCGTGACCGCCACGCCAGTACCTTGCGTGGCCTGCTCCATCGCTTTCTTTTGCTCTTCCATTTTCTTGGACCAGATGTAGCCGCCCAGCGCGCCCGCTGCAGCGCCTACGGCTGCGCCGGTGCGCGTGCTGCCGGCTTTATCGCCGCCTGCAGTGGCGCGGCCTACTACCGCGCCTGCAGCGGTGCCGATGGCAGCGCCGATGGCGGTGTTTTTCTGTGTTTCACTCATGTTGGCGCAGCCGGTGGCCGCCAGGGTAACGGCGACACCCAGCGTTGTCAGCGCAAAGAGGCGTGATTTCATGTTGATCTCTCCAGAGTTTCTTGTGAAGTGGCAGCGCCTATCGCGCCGCTGCCTAAATTGGACAACGCTTCACCAGCGCTGTTTCACATGATAGGTAAAACCTTGTTACAAAATCGGCAGGGTTTTCACGAGGCGGCGCTAATGTTGCCGCGCCCAGCGTGAATGCTTGGGCAGATGCGCCTGCAAAAAGGCCATTTGATCGGCGAGGATATGCCGGTTGGACAAAATAAAACCTTCGTTTCTGCAGACACGGTAAGGCACATAGAGCAGGCTCATGTGCGCTTCTTCAGGCGTGCGGTTGCCCTTGCGGTGATTGCAGCCACGGCAGGCCGTGACCACATTCATCCAGTGGTGCCGCCCGCCGCGCGACAGCGGCGTGATGTGTTCGATGGTGAGGTGATCTTCGGCAAACTGGTGGCCGCAGTACGCGCACACATACCGGTCACGCAAGAACAGCCGCTCGCGCGACAGGCCCACATGGTCGTGGCCCTGCGGCATGCGGTGCCGGCCGCGCACCATGATGATGGAGGAATAAATCACCTCGCTCATGCGGTGCTGCTCGCGGTTGTAGCCGCCGCTCATTGAGAACACGTGCTCGCCGAGCTCGGTGACGACTTTTTCCGCCGCGTAGTAACGCGCGGCACGTTGCGGCCCCGCCCACCGCACCGGTTGGCCTACAGAATCGACGATCAGTAGTTGCCTGCTCACAACCCGATTATGCGCTTATCAACCGCAAGCCGCAAAGCGGGGTTGCCCGAAAGCTAGCTATAGTGACATTTGTGTGACAGCACGCAGGTTTTATGCGCTTTTCCAGCCGAAAAGGGCTGGAAAAGCGCATGAATATTGCGTAGACAAGTTCTGCGTTATTGCAACCAGCGCTGGATAGCAGCGGTCACGCCAGCGTCATTGCTCAGGATGCTGGTTGAGAATTCGGGTACAGCGGTTGCGCTGTAGTTTGAAAATACGTCGTAGGCCAACACATCGCTGTTTGCACCACCGCCGACGCGCACTGCTGAATTATCCGCCGCGGTTGCGCGTACATAGGTCGCGTCAATATTTGCCGCGAAACCGAAGCCAATGCGAGGCGAGGCTACGTTCAGCCCAATCGTGGCCAGCGATACCGCATTGTTCGTCCCCGGGGTTGTACTGCTGTAGCTCAGGTTGTTGTACTGATCGTCGCGCCCATTGCGGTTCACGACCAGACGGCCAGTGCCCTGGACGCGCAGATCCGCCTGGCGCGCAACTGACACATTACCCAGATAAGTCTCCGGACCTGCGGTCCAGTCAACGTTGAGCGAGCCGATCACAAAATCGCCCGTATTGAGATACGTGGCACCGTTGGCGACCAAGGTTGTGGCGTTGGAGGTTGCAACGCTGCCACTGATCAGTCGGACATCACCGATGCCGGCAAATGTGAGCGTGCAGTTATTCGCCGTGATTTGGCGCGTGGCACCAACTTTCGTGAACGTCACTGAACCGCCCGCGTTTTGGCACGCGTAAACGCCTGGCGTGTCGTTGGTTTCAATCACCAAACGAAACGCTACATCTACCACGCCAGCGATCACCTCCAAGCGAATACCTGCCAACAACGCGCCCCAAGCTGGATCAAGAAAATTGGTGGAACGAATGATTTTGGCTGCCGGTGATGCAGACGGTGAAGGCGATGGCGACGGTGACGCCGAGGGGGACGGCGAAGGTGAAGGTGACGCCGAGGGCGATGGTGATGGTGATGGCGAAGATGTCGGCGTTGCGACCGCTACGGGCGCGGGGCTGTCGCCACCGCCGCCGCCGCACGCGGCCAACGCGAACATACACATGCCGATGAGGGCGGACCGATTTACAAACTGCATGTTTTTTTAACTCCCTAACAACGTGGCTGCGGCACTGGTTTGTTGAATACGAGTTGCGCAGCATGTTTTGAACAAAGCAACCGTCAGTATATTGAGCTGGAGTGAGCTAAGCAGCAGTCGACTCTTCAATTTGTCGCACACCACCAACGCGATTGCAGATTGGTAAATGTTTCTTGGGGGTTTGGCTGAGATTCTGCAGGGCGATACGCAATATCCATGAGCTTTTCCAAGCATTTTTGCCTGAAAAAGCGCATGGATATTGCGTAGATGCTCTAAGAAGAAGTCGCCGCTTCAGCACTTAACGGCGCCGCGGGAGCAGCCGCATCTGCCGGCCGCACGCGCATGGCTAGCCAGATGGCAAGCAACGTTGCTGCGCACGCGACGTAGCCGACGATGTTGTAGTGCTGGATCATGCCTTGCGCGTCGCGCGTGATGATCATGCCGGCAATCAGCGCGGCCACACCGCTGCCGGCGGACTGCACTGCTGAATTGATGCTCATGAACGTGCCGCGCACTTGTGGGTTGCCGGCGGAAGTCACCATTGCCATGCCGGGCACAAAGCGGCCGCTGACGAGAATGAAAAACGGGGTGGAGAACATGATCACCGCCCACCACGGCAGCGCCGGGCTGTGCGTAATCGCCAAAATCGGCAGCATGGACAGCGCCGCGATCACGCGAAACACCTGCGGCTTGCCGTATTTGTCCGCCAGGCGGCCAAACCAGCGCGCGGTAAAGAAGGTGCATAGCCCGCCGATGAGATACATCACCGGCAGCAGCGTTTCAGGAAAGCCGACGTTCGCCGTGGTGTACAGCGTGATGTAGGGAATCACCGTGAAGCCACCCAGCATCAGCAGCACCATGAATAAAAAAGCGCGCCAATGATTGGGATCGGTCAGCACCTGGCCCATGGGCTTGAGCGCCTGCGACAAGCGCAGATCTTGCGTGCGCGCGGCAATGCTGGGCAGCGTGCGCAGGGCCATTGCAAAAACGATGGCAGCGAGCAGCGCCGCAAACAAAAACGGCGCGCGCCAACTGAGTGCGCCGCTGTGATTGGCAAAGAACAGCCCCAGCGGCACGCCGATCACAGAGGCGAGAGAGAACGCCGCCATCACGATGCCGGTGGCGCGGCCGCGGCGCTCGAAGGGAATCACATCGCCGATGTAGGTATGCACCATCGCCCCCAGCACGCCGCCAAACGCACCGGCCAGCCCGCGCGCAATCAAAAGCAGCGCGTAGCTGGGCGCCGCGGCGCAGGCGACCGTGGCAATGATGAATCCTGCATACAGCGCCAGCACCACACGGCGGCGGTTGAAGCGGTCGATCACCGTGGCGGCCAAGAGCGCGCTGATCGCAGCAGAAAATGTGTAGGCCGACACTAGCAGGCCAAACTGTGCGGTCGATAGGCCAAAGGCGCGCGTGAGCATCGGCGCCAGCGGCATGATGATCATGAAATCCAGAATGTGCGTGAACTGGATACCCGCCAGCGTGAAGAGCAGGCGTTTTTCTTGGGTGGGATTCAGGGTAGCGGCGGGCACGGCAGAGAAGAAAGGCGCCCGGCCACAATTGACCAAGCAGTCACTAATCTACTGCGATGCGCCAAGCGGGTCAAATCCAAGCGTTTTAGTGCCCACGTTAGTGCAGCTGCTGCGCGCGGCTGTCCGCAAGCGCGTCTAGATCGCTCTCGTCCTTCAGCGCCACGCCGGTCGCGCCTAGCCGCACTGCCGCGGTCAGCAGCCACGCAATCTTGTGCGCGGCCTGTGCGTAGCCCAAACCCTCGGGCGCGCGGATGTTGGAGACGCAGTTGCGCTGCGAATCCAGCCGGCCCGGCTGTGGTGCCCAGGTGAGATACGCGCCCAGGCTGTCGGGTGAAGACAGGCCGGGGCGCTCGCCAATCAACATCACCACCGCGCGGGCGCGCAGCAAGTTGCCCGCTTCATCGCCCAGCGCTACGCGGCATTGGTGCGCCAGCAAGACAGGGGTCATGGTGAGGCGCGCCTGCTCCAGCCGCGCGCGTAGTTCCAACAGCAACGGCACCGCATGTGCGTGTACGCCGCGCGCGGAAAGGCCGTCACCGACCACAACCGCCACATCGCAAGGCGGCGCGTTCAGTGCACGCAATTGCGCCGCGCTTTCGTCTGAGAGCCGGCGGCCCAGGTCGGGGCGGGTGAGGTAAGTCGCGCGGTCGGGCGCGGCGCTATGCACTGTCAGCGTTGCAAATCCGTGCGCTTGCAAGTCTGTGGCGAGCGTCTGCGCAGCAAACGGCAGATGCACCGCATCGCGCGCCGCGGCATGCGCGAGGCCAAAGCGCAGCCATTCCTGCGTGGGCAAGCTCACGCCCGCACGGCCGAGCGCAATGCGCGCAGCGGTGTGCGCGCGCAGGTGTGCCCATGGGTCGGGGGCGGACTGACTCATCGAGCACCCAGAATCATCGCGCGCCCAAATCGGCAAGCAGCGCGTGGCGCTGTGGCGCGGGCAGCAAGTGGCCGTGCGCATCGGCAATGCCTACCTGCGCGAGCCAGGCTTCAAACTCCGGCGCACGCGCAAGGCCCAGCAACTCGCGTAGCACCGCGGCGTCGTGGTAGCTGGTGCTTTGGTAGTTCAGCATGATGTCGTCCGCACCCGGCACGCCCATGATGAAGGTCACGCCCGCGGTGCCCAGCAGCGTCATGAGCGTATCCATGTCGTCGCTGTCGGCCTCGGCGTGGTTGGTGTAGCAGATGTCGCAGCCCAGCGGCACACCCAGAAGCTTGCCGCAAAAATGATCTTCCAGCCCGGCGCGGATGATCTGCTTGCCGTCGTACAAGTATTCCGGCCCGATAAAGCCTACCACTGTGTTCGTTAGTAGCGGCGAGAACGCTCGCGCCACGGCGTAGGCACGCGCTTCCAGTGTTTGCTGGTCCACGCCGTGATGCGCGTTGGCACTGAGCGCCGAGCCTTGGCCGGTTTCAAAATACATGACGTTATCGCCTACGGTGCCGCGCTTTTGCGAGAGCGCTGCTTCGCGCGCCTCACGCAACAGCGCGAGTGTGATGCCAAAGCCCGCGTTGGCCGCCTGCGTGCCCGCGACGGATTGAAACACCAAGTCCACCGGCGCGCCCTGCTCGATCAACTGCACGGTGTTGGTCACGTGTGTGAGCACGCAGCCTTGCGTGGGGATGGCATGCTTCTGAATCACTTCGTCCAGCAACCGCAGCAAATCACCGATCACCAGCAAGCTATCGCTCACCGGGTTGATGCCGATCACCGCGTCGCCGCAGCCGTACATCAGGCCATCCAGCATGCTGGCGGCAATGCCGCGCAAATCGTCGGTGGGGTGGTTAGGCTGCAGCCGCACCGCCAAGCGCCCCGGCAGGCCGAGCGTGTTGCGAAATGCCGTGACCACGCGGCACTTGCGCGCCACTAGCAGCAGGTCTTGATTGCGCATCAGCTTGCTGACGGCAGCAACCATTTCGGGTGTGAGGCCGGGTGCAAGCGCGGTGAGCGCGGCGCTGTCGGCGCGCTCAGAAAGAAGCCAGTCGCGCAGCTCGCCCACGGTGAAGCTCGCTACCGGCGCAAAGGCTTGCGCATCATGCGTATCGACAATCAGCCGCGTGACTTCGTCGTCTTCATAGGGGACCACCGACTCGGTGAGAAAGTGCGCGAGCGGCAGATCCGCAAGCACCATGCGCGCAGCCATGCGCTCTTGCGCGCTCGCTGCCGCGACGCCGGCCAGCACATCGCCGCTGCGCAGCGGCGTAGCCTTGGCCAGCAGCGCTTTCAAATCGCCGAAGCGGTAGGTTTGTGTGCCCAGCGTAGTTTGCCAGCCCATGGGCGCCTACTGTAGCGGGCAGGCGCTCCGGCTGCAGCGGCGTTTACCTGCGTTGCTCGCCCGGCGCCTGATTTGGGGTGACCGACAAACTTTGTCAGTCTTGCTCAAATTCGCGCGTTGTCAGCAGCAGTTTGTATGCCGCAAAAAGGGCATGCGCGACGCATATGTGCTATGTCAAGATCTGGACAAACCATGAAAGCCCAGTATCCATGCGGGTTTCCGGAGTATTGCTTTATATGCATGAGTACCTGGCACAGGCCATGCGCTATGTAGATCAGAGTGTGGGCAACCACGGAAATTGGCGGCAAGTGCAGACGAAAGACTGTGTTTTGATGCAAGTGCCGCAGCTGCGAAAGATTGTGAAAGGCTCCTAGCGAGAGGGGAAGCAGCGGGGTGAAGCCAGGGACAGTAACCCCGCTTTTTGTGTAGCGCGTCCAGATTCCCAAGCGGTCAGTACACCGCTTAAGAATCTCGACGCGCTCTTTTTTCGCCCCAGTAAACGTGCCGCACACGCGTCACATTTGCAAATAAAGTCAGGTGCGGTGACGGACTTCGCGCAAGCATGCGCTCAGAATTCGCCCGGCGCAGATTTGCGCAGGCACATCCGCGAAACCCCGTGCTCATCACCGCTTAAGAATCTCGACGCGCTCTTTTTTCGCCTCAGCAGACGTGCCGCACACGCTTCACATTTGCAAAGTGACTACGCAATATCCATGCTGGTTTTGAGACAGTTTTGCTCGGAAAGGTGCATGAATATTGCGTATACCTCTTAAGGTTTGTCATTCCGAGCAACGCGAGGAATCTCTGACCGCGCGAGATGAGATTCCTCGCGTTGCTCGGAATGACAGCGTTTGGATGCCTTGTACGCAATATCCATGCGCCTTTCCAGGCAAAAATGCCCGAAAACCCGCATGGATATTGCGTAGAGTGCTTTAGAAACTAAGCTGCGTTGTCGTGGCGCTTGCGCCAGTCTGACAGGCTTGCGTGGATGTCGCGCAGCGAACCCACCACCAGCACATCCTTGGGTGGACGGCGGTACAAAATCGGGCAGGAGCCGCCGGCCCACAGTTCTGTGGCGCGCGGCAGTTTGCTGCGCAGCTCGGTCAGACCTTCCAGCACCTGATTGGGGTTCAAGCAGGCAGAAAAACTCAGCGCAACGATATCGGCATGCTGCGTGGTCGCGGCCAGCACAATGTCCCATACCGGTGTTTGCGTACCCAGCGAAATACAGCGGCCGCCTTCCAGCGCAAAAATCGCCTCGGCCATCAAGAGGCCCAGACCATGCGGTTCTTGCGGGAAGGTAGTGAGCAGCACACGCGGCCGGCGGCCGGGCTGCGGCACGGTGTTGATGGCGTTGCGTAGCACCACCTGGATCGATTCGGTGTACAGGTGCTCTTCAAAAATTTCCAGATAGCCGCGCGTCCAGGCCTCACCCACCATTTCAGTCAGCGGAGCGACGACTTCTGTGACAAAACGCGCCAAGCCCATCCGCAGCAGTGCTTGCGACAAGCTACGGCGTAGTTCTTCGACCTGGTGCGTTTTGACCAAGTCCAGAAACACTTGCAGGTTTTGATTTAGCGCGCTTTCGGACTGCACCTCACGCTGCGGCGTGACGATGGTCTCCGCAATCTTTTGCAGCTCGTCAATTGAGTAGCCGATGATTTTCCCGGGCCGATGGCCGGCGTCCATCAGGCGTTTGACCACACGCAGTTTGTCCACCTGGTCCAGCGGATACACGCGCTCACCAAAACCGTCGCGGTTGGGCTGGGGAAAGCCGTAGCGGCGCTCCCATACCCGCAGCGTGTCTTTGGAAAGACCGGTGTCCCGCTCGACAGCGGAAATACTGATGGCGATTTGTTGACCTGACGCTGTCCGGTCGTTCATGTACTACCCACGGCTTCCTGGGTGCGATGTCGCCACCCAAACCTCAAGCTGCAACTAGAGCATGCTGAGTGAATGCAAACTATTTTTGTCCTGGACAAAACGTTGACTTCTGCGATTTACAGCCATATTATAAGCCTGAAGGCTTGGGTTGACTAGGACAGCTTGCGAATTTTCCTAATCGCCGTCTTCAGGGTTTTGGCCAAACGCGACGCCAATTCTGGGTTGAAATCGCCGGCCACACAAGTTGTGCATTTAACGCAACTGGAGAAGTCTGTGAAGCTCTTCGCGGCGCTTACTTTTTTGCTCATGTGCTTGGCTAGTCCGGCGCAGGCGGCCAATTGCCCCAGCTGGATGAACGTCAGCCTGCAGCGACTGCAAGACGATCAGCCGCAGGCCATGTGCCAGTACGCCGGCCGCGTATTGCTGGTGGTCAACACCGCCAGCAAATGCGGATTCACGCCCCAGTACGAAGGCCTGGAAAAGCTGCATACACGGCTGAAAGACCGCGGCCTGACAGTCCTAGGGTTTCCCAGCGGCGATTTTGGCGGCCAGGAATTGGGCTCAAACAAGCAGATTGCAGAGTTTTGCGAGAACACCTTTGGCGTGAAATTTCCGATGTTTGCTAAATCCAAGGTCAAGGGTCCCGGCGCGAACCCGGTGTTTACCCACCTGGCCTCTGCCACCGGGCAAGCACCGGGCTGGAATTTTCACAAGTATTTGGTGAGCCGCGACGGCAGCCAGGTGCTTAGCTTTGATTCAACGGTTGCGCCGGATGATGCCCGCCTCACCTCTGCCCTGGAGCGCATGCTGGCAGCGCCAGCGGCCAAGCCGTAGGGTAGTGAGTGTGTGGCGGCTGCGTGGCACATCATCTGCGCGACCGTGTTTGGTTGCGCTGCGGAACGCTGACCCATGTTGTGTTGTTGGGTCGACCTGGGAAATCCCCCTCCCTCCCTCCTGAATTCCTGGGGCGTTCCGCAGCCATTCCCGTAGCTTGCGGTTTGCGGGCACAATCGGCTTGCAAAATGTAGGACAACACGCTTATACTAAGCGGTAACATCATTTACTGTTCGGTATTTTCAGAGGTTGGCCAGCAGATGAAACGCATTGCTGTCATTGGGGCAGGAATCACAGGCTTGGGTGCGGCGCACCGTCTGGCCAAGCAGCACCACGTCACCTTGTTTGAAGCTGGTGCGACGTTGGGCGGGCACGCCAATACGGTCGACGTCACGCTGGAGGGCGCAACGCACGGCGTGGATACCGGCTTTCTGGTGTTCAACGAGCGCACCTATCCCAACTTGATCAAGCTGTTCGATGAGCTCGCCGTGCCTACGGCCAAGTCCGGCATGAGTTTTTCGGTTCAGGTGAAGTCGCGCGGCCTGGAGTGGTGCGGCTCAGATTTGAATGCAGTGTTCGCGCAGCGCAGAAATTTGCTGTCGCCGCGGTTTTTACGCATGGTGTCGCAGATCCTGCGCTTTAACCGTGAATCGACCGCGTTGGTGCAAGCAGGCACTGTGCCGGATTGTTCGCTGGGCGACTATCTTGCCCGCGGAGGCTACAGCCAGGAACTGACTGATTGGTACCTGCTGCCGATGGCCGCATGCGTGTGGTCTTGCCCGAGCGCGACGATGATGCAATATCCCGCGCGCACCTTTTTGCAGTTCTGCCATAACCACGGCCTGCTGCAAGGCTTTGATGGCCGGCCGCAGTGGATGACGGTGCGCGGCGGCTCGCGTGAGTACGTCAAGCGCATTGCTGCCAGCCTGCAGGACGTGCGGGTGGCGACTCCCGTACTGTCGGTGCAGCATTCTGCGGGCATCGCGCCTAGCGTGCAGACGGGCGAAGGCACGCAGGCGTTTGACGCCGTGGTGCTCGCCTGCCATTCAGACCAAGCGCTGCGCCTGCTCGCGCGCCCGAGTACTGCGCAAACCGATGTGCTTCAGCATCTGCGCTATGAATCCAACCGCGCCGTACTGCATACCGATGCGACCGTGCTGCCCAAGACGCAGCGCGCTTGGGCGGCGTGGAACTACGAGTCGCGCCAAGCCAGCTCAACGCAAGACAGCGCCGTGTGCTGTCACTACCTGATCAACCGCCTGCAGCCGCTGCCATTCAAGCAACCGGTCATTGTCTCGCTTAACCCCATCAGCATGCCGCAGCAGGTGATTGCGCAGTTTGAGTATGAACACCCCATCTTTGATGCGGCCGCAGTCGCCGCACAATCGCGCCTGCCTGCCATCCAGGGCTCGGACGGGCTGTGGTTTGCCGGCGCCTGGGCTGGCTATGGTTTTCATGAAGACGGCCTGAAGTCCGGTCTGGCCGCGGCAGACGGCGTGCTGCACGCGATGGCTGCGTCCAGCCGAGCGGTTGCTGCGTAATCAACAGATGAACACGCAGCCCGCCATCGGTTTCGGCCCCATCCGGCACGTGCGCACTACACCTGCGCACAATGCGTTTTCCTACGCCGGGTTGTTTGTGCGTCTGCCGATGCACGCGCCGTTCGCAAGCAGCACGCGGCTGTTTGCGCGTAACCGCAGGGCGGTGATGAGCTTTTGGGACGCTGACCATGGCGATGGCCGCGCCGATGCCGGGCAGTGGCTGCGCGAATTGTTGCAGCAAAGCGGCATTACCGATGCCAACGGTGAGCTATGGCTCCACGCCTTTCCGCGCATGTTTGGCTACGCGTTCAAGCCGGTCAGTTTTTGGTTTGCGCATCGCGCAGATGGCACGCTTCGTGCGATTGTGGCCGAGGTGAACAATACGTTTGGTGAGCGTCACTGTTATCTACTTGAAGCAACCGGGCCGGGCGGCATTCGCAACGGCGTGCTGTTGCACGCGCGCAAAGTGTTCCACGTTTCGCCGTTTTGCGAAGTACGCGGCCGCTATGAATTCCGCTTCTTTGTGAACGATGCGCGTTCACTGGCACGGATCGATTATTTTGATGGTGAGCAGTGTTTGCTTAAGACCTCGATTGCCGGCGACCATCAGCCGCTCACCACCCGCGCGGCGCTCAAAGCGCTTACGGCTACGCCGTGGTTCACGCTGGGCGTGATCGCAAAAATTCATTGGCAGGCGCTCAAGCTGTGGGCCAAGCGCGTGCCGTTCATTACAAAACCCACCCCTCCTTCTTCCCTCGTCTCCAGATGAATACTCACGCATTGCAAGGCCGCATTGCGGCCGCCCCACCCGATCTGTCGCAAGTGCCGGCGCGCGCGCGCATTGTGCTGTCGATGCTGCATCGCCTGGCGCATGGCAGCCTGCAGATTCAACTGCCCAATTCCACCGGCGCGCGTTTTGGCAATGGTGAGCCGCATGCCGCGGTGAATGTGATGAGCTGGCAGGTGTTTGACCGCGTGATCAAAAGCGGCGACATCGGTTTTGCCGAAAGCTACATGGACGGTGAATTCACCACCGACGATCTGGCCAAGCTGCTCACGCTGCTCAACGCTAACCGGCAGGCGATCGATACAGCGCTGTACGGCAGTTGGTGGGGCGGGCTGCTGTACCGCATCAAGCACCTGTTCAACCGCAACACCCGCGCTAAAGCGCGCGACAACATCCAGGTTCACTACGACCTAGGCAACGATTTTTACAAGCTTTGGCTGGATGAGACGATGACTTATTCGTCCGCCCTGTTTGACGGCGACAGCACGCGCACATTGGCGCAGGCGCAGCACGCCAAGATCGCGCGCATGTTCGAGCAGATGCACGTGGGCGCCGGCGCGCGCGTGCTGGAGATCGGATTTGGTTGGGGCGGTGTTGCGCAGTACGCGGCGCAGCAGGGCGTGCACGTGACAGGGCTTACGCTGTCGCAAGAGCAGCTTGTGTACGCACGGGAGCGTCTTGCCGCGGCCGGGCTCGCTGATCTGGCGCAATTCAAGTTACAAGACTATCGCGATGAGCGCACAAACGCTGCGTATGACGCGATTGTGTCGGTAGAGATGTTTGAAGCGGTTGGCGAGGAATACTGGGAAACCTATTTTGACTGCGTGTCACGCAATCTCAAGCAAGGCGGTTACGCGTCAATTCAGACCATCACTATCGATGAAGTGCTGTTTGAGCGCTACCGCAGCGGCACGGACTTTATCCAGCAATACATCTTTCCCGGCGGCATGCTGCCTAGCCCGCAGCGATTTGAAGCGCACGCCATCCGTGCCGGTCTCAAAGTAGTCAACAAACTTAACTTTGGTGCGGACTATGCGCGCACGCTGGCGCTCTGGCGTGCAGCGTTTATGGCCAAGCACGCGCAGGTCAGCACGCTAGGCTTTGACGAAAAATTCGTGCGCATGTGGGAGTTTTACCTGGCCTATTGCGAGGCCGGTTTCACCACCCGCAGCACCGATGTGATTCAGTACACACTGCAAAAGGTTTAGTGCCATGCGCGTAACCCACATCATTGCTGCATTCGCGATTAGCCTGGCCAGCACTTTTGCCTACGCAGACACCGCCTGGGTGGCAGACGCGCTGCCCGGCGCGCAAAAAGCCGGCCATGCGCGCCTGACGTATTTGGGCTTTAAGGTCTACGACGCCGATCTATGGGTGGATGCCGATTTCACGCCGGCCAGCTTCTCAAACGAGCCAATGCTGCTGAACCTCACCTATCTGCGCAGACTCAAAGGCGCCGACATCGCCAAGCGCAGCAAAGACGAAATGGCCAAGCTCGGGCGCGGTACGCCGGAGCAGCGGGCGCAGTGGTACGAAGAAATGAAAAAAGTGTTCCCCGATGTCAAGGCCGGCGATGCGCTGGGCGGCCTGCATCAACCGGGCAAAGGCGTAAAGTTTTTCCGCAACGGCAAGGTGCTCGCTGAAGTGGATGATCCGCAGTTTGCAGAAGCGTTTTTTGCGATTTGGCTGGATACAAAAACATCGATCCCTGATTTTCGTAAAAAGCTGCTCGGCAGCAAGAAGGGTTCAGGCGAGTAAGTGAACCCCACCGCATCTGCGGCGCAAACCCCGGTTTCTCCTGCAATTCCTTCGCTTGGCAAACGGTTCGCCTACGGTCTGTACGCCTTGCCGCTGGCGTTTGTAGCGCTGCCGGTCTACGTGCATGTGCCTGCGCTGTACGCGCGCGAAACCGGGTTGTCGCTCGCCATGGTGGGCGCCATCTTGCTGGCCACGCGCTTGCTGGATGCGTTTGCCGATCCTTGGCTGGGCACGCTGGTAGACAAGTTTGAGCGCCGCGTGTCCTATGCGCTCATCATCGCGGCAGCGAGCTTGCCGCTCGCGCTAGGCTTTGCCATGCTGGTGATGCCAAGCGCCAGCGCGCCGGCGCTGTGGCTGGTCGCCAGTTTGATGATCACGTATTTGTCGTTTTCGCTCGCCACCATTGCGCATCAAAGCTGGGGCTCGGCCATGGCAACTACGCCGCCGGCGCGCCTCGCCGTCACGTCCGTGCGCGAGGCGCTGGGCTTGATCGGCGTGGTCGTGGCTGCCGCCTTGCCGGTCGTGCTGGCGCAGCAACTGGGCGCGGACAAAGCGTGGCAGGCGATTGCGCTGCTGTTTGCCGTGCTGCTTGCCGTTGGCGCGGCGCTTTTGTTTGCCGTGCCGCGCGGGCACGCAGGCGTGGTGCTGCACCAAGGCGGCTGGCGTGACGTGCTGGCCACGCCGCGCTTTCGCAATTTGCTCATCGCGTTTTTGCTCAACGGCATCGCGGCCGCGCTGCCCGCCACGCTGGTGGTGTTTTTTATTGAAGATGTGCTTAAGGCCAAAGCCTACGAAGGGCTGTTTCTGGTGCTGTATTTCGTCGCTGGCGCTGCAGCCATGCCGCTGTGGCTGCGGCTGGCCAAGCGCATCGGCCAAACGCGGGTATGGATGATTTCCATGGGCATTGCGGTGGCCTCGTTTATCGGCGCGCTGTTTCTGGGGCCGGGCGACATTGTGCCGTTTGTCATCATCTGCCTGGCCACGGGCGTGGCGCTGGGCGCTGATCTGGCCGTGCCGCCCGCGCTGCTGGCTGGCGTGATTGCCGCCAATGGGCACGTCGGCCAGGAAGGCAAATACTTTGGCGTGTGGAGCTTTGTGACCAAGCTGAATCTAGCGCTGGCCGCCGGCCTAGCTTTACCTTTGCTTGGCATGCTGGGCTATGTGCCGGGCGCGCAAAGCGCAGATGGCGGCGCCGGCGCAAACACGCAGCCGCTGGTGCTGGCGTACTGCCTGCTGCCCTGCGCGTTCAAGCTCATGGCCTGGTGGGCGACTGCGCGCTTTATCAAATTGCATCCTGAAATCGATCAAGTGGAAAGAGTTGCATCATGAACCGTGTGTACAAATTTGCCGCCGCATGCCTGATGGCCTTCATGCTCGCAGGCTGCGCCAGCATTGACCCCAAAGAGTACGCCGCAGAAAAGCCGCTGCTTGACATGAAGACGTATTTCAACGGCACCATCGATGGCTACGGCATGTTTCAAGACCGCAGCGGCAAAGTGCAGCGGCGCTTTACGGTGGTGATCAAGGCGAGCTGGCAGGGCGATGTCGGCACACTCGATGAGGACTTTATTTGGAGCGACGGCAAGAAAGAAAAACGCGTCTGGACGCTGACCAAAATCGGCCCGAATCAATATGAAGGCCGCGCTGCCGACGTGGTGGGCAAGGCCGACGGCGTGGTGGCCGGCAACGCGCTGAACTGGAAGTACGTGCTGGCCCTGCCGGTGGACGGCAAGGTCTACAACGTGGACTTTGATGACTGGATGTTTCTGATTGATGAGCGCATCATGCTGAATCGCGCAGTGATGAGTAAATTCGGTTTCAAGCTGGGCGAAGTGTTTATCAGTTTTACTAAGCGCTAAAGAGCGAAAAAAGCATGTCTACGCAATATCCATGCGCCTTTTGGAGCAAAAATGCTTCAAAACCCGCTTGGATATTGCGTAGATGCCTTCAGGGAATATAAGAAAACATCACTATGCCGCTCAACCCCACTATCTCTGACTGGCGTGGCAAAACCGTCTGGCTGATCGGCGCTTCCACTGGCATCGGCTTTGAAACTGCCAAGCTGCTGATCGCCAAGGGCGCGCGTGTGGCGGTGTCTGCGCGCAGCAGTGCGCCGCTGCAGCAGCTTGCCGCGCTGGCATCTGATCGCGTGATCGCCGCGCCGCTCGATATTACGCAGCCCGCGCAGCTCGCCAGCACGTTGGCCACGCTTGAGCAAAGCTGGGGCGCAATTCCTGATCTCACCTTGGTCGTTGCCGGCACGCATACCGAGATGCGCGCCTTTGATTTTGACCGCGCTGCCGCGCAAAAACTGCTGGACGTAAATCTGGGCGGCCCGCTCAACGTCATGGAAATTCTGCTGCCCAAGCTGATTGCAAACGCCAAGGCTGGCAAGCCCGCCGGAATTGGTTTCGTATCTTCAGTAGCGGGCTATCGTGGCCTGCCCAAGGCGCTCATCTATGGTCCTTCCAAAGCGGCGCTGATCAACCTGGCCGAGAGCTTGTACATCGACTTGAACCCGCTGGGCATTGCGGTGTATTGCATCAACCCTGGGTTTATCGATACGCCGCTCACACAGAAAAACGATTTTGAAATGCCGGATCTGATGAAACCGCAAGACGCCGCAATAGAGTTTGTCAAAGGGCTTGAAGAAGGCGATTTTGAGATCACCTTCCCTAAGAGTTTTGTGCGCAAGATGAAGTTGGCACAGCTATTGCCCAACTCCACCTACTTTGCCACCATCCGCAAGACCGTCAAGTTGTAGCGCTGCATGAGTGACCACCTTTCCAAGGCCAAAAGCCTGTTTGAAAACCTCTCGCGCGACAAGGTGAGCCTGCTGCGCGAGCTATATGCGCAGGACGCGTGGTTCAAAGACCCGTTTAATGAAGTGACCGGTATCGAGGCGATCTGCAAGATTTTTGACCACATGTTCGACCAAGTGCAAAACCCGCGATTTGTAGTCAAAGACGCCGTTGCGCAGGGGCCGGATGCTTTTCTTACCTGGGATTTTCTGTTTGATAACGTGCGCATGGGTGGCGCGCAAACAGTGCGCGGCGCCAGCCATTTAAAGTTTGATACAGCGGGAAAAATTACCTATCACCGCGACTATTGGGACGTGGCCGAAGAACTCTACGAAAAGATTCCGCTGCTGGGCGCGTTCATGCGCTTTGTGAAACGCCGTGCCAATGCTTAAACCGCGCGTGAGAATCGATGCAAAACCCTCATTGAATCGTTGTCACCTTTTGTCATAATCCCGACATAGAATGACGGCAGCACACCTGAGAAATCATCATGCTTTATCCAGAACTGTTTAAATCGCTTGAATCTGTGCGTTGGGACATGGAAACCGATGTTCCCTGGGACAAGTTTGACCCCGCGCTGCTCTCGGACGAGCAGGCGCGCACCATCAAGATGAATGCCATCACCGAGTGGAGCGCGCTGCCCGCCACTGAGATGTTTTTGCGCGATAACCGCAACGACAGCGATTTTTCCGCTTTCATGAGCATCTGGTTTTTTGAAGAGCAAAAGCACTCGCTGGTGTTGATCGAATATCTCAAACGCTTCCGCCCGGATTTGGTACCGACAGAAGACGAGCTGCATAACGTGCGCTTTGAGTTTGACCCCGCTCCGGCGATGGAAACGCTCATGCTGCACTTCTGCGGCGAGATTCGGCTAAACCACTGGTACCGCCGCGCGAGCGAATGGCATACCGAGCCGGTCATCAAAGAAATCTACAAACTCATTAGTCAAGACGAAGCGCGCCACGCCGGTGCTTACCTGCGCTTTATGAAAAAAGCGCTGACAGACAAGGGCGCGGCATTTGCAGACACCGCGCGCCAAGCGTTTGCCAAGATCGGTGTGCTGATGGCCAGCGCGCGCCGTACATCGCAAGCGCTGCACCCGACCAATCTGCACGTGAATCAAACTTTGTTCCCCAACGACACCGTGCAAAGCCGCCTGCCTGACCCCAATTGGCTCGAAGCCTGGCTCGATAAGCAGATTCAGTTTGATGCCGTGTGGGAAGGTAAAGTGATCGACCGCTTGCTGCACAACATGAGCATTCTGTTTGACCGCACCTTTGCCAACGTGCAAGAGCTCAACCGCTTCAGAAAAGAAATCGCCAAAGAACTGACGGCGAGCCCCAAAACCGCGTAGCGGCTGCGCGTTAAGCGCTTTTCGCACCGGTTTCAACTGCTTCTACGCAGTATCCATGCGGGTTTTCGGGCATTTTTGCTTGAAAACCCGCATGGATATTGCGTAGAAGCCTTTGAGAACTGCTCAATCTCTTCATCGTAGCTGACGTATTTGTCAGCGCGCATGCCCAAGCAATCTCCTCTGGCAACGCCTCGGTTTTTCAAACCGTATCGGAATACCTCACCCCAAGTTTCAGAATCTGCCACTTTTGGCTGAAGTGCTGCGGGGTAAGCGTTTTCCTGCCATGATGCACAGTAACAAAACTCGGCTGGGAGGCCGCTATGGTTTGGTGGGGCATCGGGTGGGGGGTGATCCTGGGGTGGCTATTGCCCGGCGGCGACTGGCAGATGATCCCTGGTGCATTTTTCGGATTTTTGGCAGGGCTGACGCTGCGCGCTGCGGTTCGGCGCGAGATTCAGGCGGCCAGCACGAAGCAACCAACCCGTGCTGCTTCGAATGAAGTTGTTCCACCGCAGCCAGTCAATCAGGCGCCGCGCAGGGTTGATGCGGCTGAGCCGAACTTAACTTCACCCGCGCAGCCCGCGCCCGTCACGCAAACCGCCACGTCGATTGCAACCACAAGCGCAGCAGCTTCAATGGCAAATCAAAGCGCGGTGGCGGCTGCATCACCAAAGATTTATCCAAGCACGGGGCCAAAAACCGAAACGGCTGCATCAGCCAAGCCCCGCGACCCCAGCCCGGTGGAACAAGCCGCGCAAGCCATCAAAGACTGGTTCATGGGCGGCAACACGGTCGCGCGCGTGGGCGTGGTGATTTTGTTCATCGGCCTATCGTTCCTGGCCAAGTATGCGGCGCAGATGGGGCTGTTTCCAGTCGAGCTGCGCTTGGCTACGGTGGGCGCCGCCGGCATCGCGCTGCTGGTGGTGGGCTTTCGCCTGCGCAGTGCCAAGCCCGCGTACGCCATGACGTTGCAAGGTGCCGGCGTGGCGGTGATGTATCTCACTGTCTTTGCCGCCTACCGACTGTATCAAATGATGCCGATGGGCGCCGCATTTGCGCTGATGGTAGGCGTGTGCGCGCTGTCGGTGGCCATTGCGCTGCTGCAAGATTCGCGCGTGCTGGCCGTGGCCGCGTTTGCCGGCGGCTTTGCCACGCCGCTGCTCGTCTCCACCGGGCAAGGCAATCACGTCGCGCTGTTTTCGTACTACGCGCTGCTGAACTTGGCGATTTTGTACATCGCCTTCAAACGCACTTGGCGGGTGCTGAGCATCGTCGGCTTTCTCAGCACCTTTGGTGTGGCGACCCTGTGGGGCGTGCTGCGCTATGAACCGCAGCACTACGCCAGCGCGCAGGGTTTCTTGCTGCTGTTTTTCATGATCTATGTGTTTACGGCAGTGCTCAATGCGCGCGGATCGGCCACGCGCTTGAATAGCCCGGTGGACAGCATGCTGGTGTTTGGCGCGCCGCTGATTGGCTTTGGTCTGCAGGCCGGGCTTGTACGCGGCATGGAGTTTGGCACCGCGTTTTCTGCGCTGGCGGTGGCGGCGTTTTACCTGCTGCTGGCCTTGTGGCTCGCGCGCCGCGCCCGCGAGAGCGCGCGCTTGCTGGTGGAATGTTTTCTCGCGCTGGGCGTGGGTTTTGCCACGCTGGCCGTGCCGCTGGCACTGGATGCGCGCTGGACGGCGGCGGTATGGGCGGCCGAAGGCACGGGCGCGTTTTGGGTAGGCATGCGCCAAGCACGCTGGATGCCGCGTGCCTTCGGGCTGGCTTTGCAGGCCGTCGCCGCGCTCGCGCTGCTGGGCTCGCTGGAGCGCGGCATCGTATCAACCATGCCGTTTGCCAACCCGGCCTTTATCGGCGCGCTGCTCTTGGCTTTACCAGCCATCGCAATCGCGTGGTGGACGCGTAGCGACCTGCCCCACAGTGGTTCACGCTGGGCCAAGGCGTATGCGCCGCTTGAAAAAAATCTGTCGAGCCCAGCTTACTTATACGGCTTCTTTTGGTGGGTGGCGGCTTTGGCCTTTGAGATTGTGCGCAGCGTGCCTACAGAAAGCGGCTCGTTCGACGCGGTGCTGCAGCAGTACCAGCCCAATCTGCTGATGCTGGCGTTTGTGGCGAGCGCAGCCTTTTCAAGCCGCATCGCGACCAAGTTTCAGTGGCCGGTGGCGGCGTGGCCGGCAAATGCAACCTTGCCTGTGATGGCAATCATCTTGCTCATCAATTTGCTGAGCGGCACACGCGTGTTTGAGGGTGGCGGCTGGGTGATCTGGCCGCTCGCGCTGATGGCGCACTACTGGCTGCTGCACCGCGCAGATACTGTCGTCACGCAACAAGCCCCGCTCGCGTGGCGGCGCGCCGTGCATGCTGCAGGCGTGTGGCTGATTGTGCTGCTGTTGGCCGACATGCTGTGGTACGCGATTGATCAAGGCGATTTGTGGCGCACCGCCTGGGCCACGGTGGCGCTGCTGGTTTCAGCCACCGTCATTTTGTTCGCGCTGGCGGCTTGGGCGGGCAAACTGCGTACGCCGGCACGCTGGCCGCTGGCGCAGCACCGCAGCGCGTATCTGTGGGTAGCGGCTGCGCCGCTCGCTGTGGTTGTATTTGTTGGCGCAGTGTTGGTGGCGGTAGGTTCTGCCGGTAACACCCAGCCTTTGCCTTACATTCCGCTGCTGAACCCGACTGATCTATCGATTGCGCTGGCGCTTGCATCACTCATCTATTGGCGCTTGCGTTTGAAGGGTACGGATACAGCCTTGCCAGCGGCCATGCAAGAACGCGGCCCATTGATTGCGGTGGCGCTCGCCGTATTCATTGCCATCAACACCGTGTGGCTGCGCATCGCGCATCACTTCTTTGAAGTGCAGTGGAACGCCGGCGCGCTGTTTAGTTCGTTTGTGGTGCAGACCGGCTACGCCATTTTGTGGACCCTGCTGGCACTCGCACTGATGTTGGTGGCGCACCGCCGCGTGCTGCGGCCGCTGTGGATGGTGGGCGCTGCGCTGCTTGCCATCACCGTAGTCAAGCTGTTCTTTATCGATCTTTCCAACGCCGGCGGCGGCGAGCGCATTGTCGCGTTTATCGCGGTGGGCGCGCTGATGCTGCTGGTGGGTTATCTGGCACCGATTCCGCCGCGTGATGTGGAAAATGCAAGAACGGCTGAATCATGAAGACTCTATCAATCTTGCGTGCATGTGTACTCGTGCTGGCGGCGTATTGCATCAGCGCACACGCGCAGGCAGACAAACCCGGCGCTTACACCAGCCGCCATGTTTTGCAAGTGCAGCCAGGCAGCGGCTTGCAGCGCACTGAGGTGCCGCCATCGGCGCTGGCCGCGCTGCAAACCACCAACTACGCCGATCTGCGCGTGTTCAACGGCGCAGGCCAGGCGGTACCCATTGCCGTGCAGACCCTGGCCGCGCCGGCATCGCAGCCGTTGCCTGCGCCGGTGGTGCTGCCTGCGTATCCCATCCTGGGCGGCCAAGCCGTGCAAGGCGCAAGCGGTGTAGCGCTGCGGATTGAAGAGTCTGGTGGCAAGCGCGTGATTCAAATGGACAGCGCCGCGCCGGCTGACGCAAAGATGCAGCAATTAGTACTGGGCGCGCTGATCGATACACGCGCTCTGACCTTGCCGATGGCCAGCGTGGAGATTGAGGCCGATCTGCCTGCCGCGCGGCCCGTTGCCATCACTGTGGCCGCTAGCAAAGACCTGAAGAGTTGGCGCACGCTCGTGGATGCGGCGCCGGTGTTTCGGTTTGAAGGTGCGGGCGCGCCATCGCAGACCACGCTTGCACTGACGGCCCCGGTGAAGGTTGAGGGCGAGTACCTGCGCCTGAGCTGGCCAACGGATGTGCCTTTGCTGCTGCGCGCCGTGCGCATTCAGCCCGCGCACGCAACTGCGCCGCCGCCTGCGCGCAGCAAGGTTGCGCTAAACGTTGCGGCGCCCGCATCACCGCACGAGATCACCATGCGCCTGCCCTTTGCCACACCGCTGGCCGCGCTGGAAATCGCGCCGCCTACCGCCAACACCTTGCTGCCGGTACGGGTGTACGGCCGCAATCAATCCACGCAGCCGTGGCAGCTGCTGGCCAGCACCGTGGTCTATCGGATCACCATGAACGGCAAAGAGTCGGTGAGCGGAGCGGCCGAGCTGTTTGGTGCGAGTGTGCGCGAACTCAAGCTGGAGGCCGACAAGGCTACCCAAGGCTTTACCGCCGCGCCGCAAATCACCGCGTTGCTCGCGCCGGTGCAGATCACTTTTGTGGCCAGCGGCGCTGCGCCCTTCACGCTTGCCGCCGGGCTGGCCGATGCGCCGTCCACGGCCTTGCCACTCGCCAGCCTGATTCCCGGCTACACGCCCGGCATGGAAGACACACTGCCACTGGCGCGGACCGCTGCCGCGCAAAACAGCAGCAGCGCATCGGCATCGGTGGACGTAGCGCCTTCTGCCAAATCTGCAGCGTCAACCCACA
>JBOFGW010000330.1:0-9442 GCA_051649325.1 Burkholderiaceae bacterium
CCTGAACATGCTGCAAAGCGAGAAGGAAAACCCCAAAGAAGGCATTCGCCCCAATGAAAACTATGCACGCGAAATTCTGCAGCTGTTTTCCATCGGCGTAGATGAGCTCAACCTGGACGGCACGCAAAAACTCGATGCCAATGGCTTTCCGATTCCCACCTACGACCAGAGCGTAGTGGAAGGCTTTGCCAAAGCATTCACCGGCTGGTCATTTTCCACCAACGACAACAAAAAAGACGACACCTTCCATCACGAGGACGATGACAAAGAAGACACCTGGATCAAGCCACTCAAATCCTGGCCCAACTACCACTCACCCGGCGAGAAAAAACTGCTCAGTGGCGTTGTGCTGCCCGGCGGTCAGACGCCCGAGAAAGACATGAAGGATGCGCTGGACAATATCTTCAATCATCCCAATGTGGGTCCGTATGTTGGTCGGCAACTGATTCAGCGCCTCGTCACCAGTAACCCCAGCCCGGCGTATGTCGCCCGCGTGGCCACTGCGTTCAACAACAACGGCAGCGGCGTGCGCGGTGATCTCAAAGCAGTTGTGCGTGCGGTGCTGATCGACCCCGAAGCGCGCGATTTGGCCAAATTGGCCGATCCCGCCTGGGGCAAGCAGCGTGAGCCGGTGATCCGCTTTGCCAACTATCTGCGCGCCTTCAACGGCAAGAGTAAGAGCGGCATCAACAGCATTCATTATCTGGATGATTCCGATAATGCGCTGGGCCAAAGCCCATTCCTCGCGCCGACGGTGTTTAACTTCTATTCACCCAACTACAAAGCGCCAGGCAAGATCGCGCAGGCCGGTTTGTATGCGCCGGAGTTCCAAATCACTACAGAAACTTCAGTCGTGGGTGCGCTGAACTTCTTTTCAAATATTGTCGGTAGCGGCGGCTACGGCAGAGATGATCACTTTGTGAAGATGGACTACGCGCCGCTGCTGAATCTGGCCGGTGACCCTGCGGCGCTAACAGAAAAGCTCAACCGGCTAATGTACATGGGACAGATGAGTGCAGAGACGCGCGCCACCATCACCAAGGCACTCACCGCGATTGATAAAAACGATAAAGAGGGGCGCGTGAAAGCTGCGCTCATCATCACGGCGGTTGCGCCGGACTTTTTGATTCAGAAATAAGGGGCGCGCCATGACACACAAATTCTTGAACCGCCGCGCATTTTTGCAAGGCTCTGCCGGTGTTGCAGCGGCAGGCCTGGGCGCCTGGAGCGACCTTGGCCGCATGGCCTTTGCCGCCAGCAACGAAGACTATCGTGCTGTAGTGTGCTTATTCATGTACGGCGGCAACGACAGCAACAACATGGTCGTGCCAACCTCGGCCAGTGAATACAACAACTACGCGCGCGACCGCACCAATCTGGCGATTCCGAGTAACCAGCTGCTGCCCATCAACGTGGCCAATACGCCGGGGCGCTCGTTTGGCCTGAACCCGAACATGGCCGCGATGCAAAAGCTGTTCAACGACGGCAACGCGGCGATTGTGGCCAACGTCGGCCCGCTGCTGCAGCCGCTGACGGTGGCGGAGTATCAAAGCAGCCGCAACAAAGCGCCGATGAATCTGTTCTCGCACTCTGACCAGCAAACACAGTGGCAAAGTTCGGTGGCAGACTCGATGGTCAAGAGCGGCTGGGGTGGCCGCGTCACGGAAATGATGCTGGCGCAAAACGGCGTAAATGCGGGTTACACAGTGGTCTCGGTCAGTGGCAACAACGTTTGGGGCACGGGTCTGCGCACGCAGCCGTTCAAAATTTCTGCCGGCGGCGGCTTTGGTTTTAACTTTTACGATCCGAGCGGCAAAGACCCGTTGTCAGTGGCAGTCGCTGAAACGCTGGGCCGCAAGCAGCAGCATGTGTTTGAGCAGGCCTGGCTGGATGTGATCAACCGCTCGATTGAAAATCAGCGCGTGCTGCAAAACGCGGTGGGCTCAAGCACGGTGACCACACCCTTCCCTAACAGCGGCCTGGCAAATCAGCTCCGCATGATCGCACGCATGATCAGCGCGCGCGGCAGCCTGGGCTTAAAGCGCCAAGCGTTCTTTGCCTCGATCGGTGGATTTGACACGCACGGTGAAGGCCAGCTCAATGAACAAGGCGGCCGGCTGGGTGAAATCAGCGCTGCAGTTGCTGCATTCCACGCAGCCACTGTGGAGCTGGGTATCGCGGACAAGGTCACGCTGTTCACTGCGTCTGACTTTAACCGGACCTACAAGAGCAACGGCAAAGGATCAGACCACGCATGGGGCGGCCATCACTTTGTGGTGGGCGGCGGCGTGGATGGCGGCAAGATGTATGGCACATTCCCACAGCTCGTCATCAACGGGCCGGACGATGCGGGCGATGGGCACTGGCTGCCCTCCACCAGCGTGGATCAAATGTCCGCCACCATGGCCAAGTGGATGGGTACGAACGCTACCGATATGGCTACCGTATTCCCCAACCTGTCGCGCTTTGCAACGCAAGATTTGGGGTTCATGAAGCCGGTGGTGTAGTTTTTTTGAAGGCATATGCCTGTTTACGCAATATCCATGCGCCTTTCCAAGGCATATGCCTGAAGAACCGCATGGATATTGCGTGATCAGGCAGCATGCCTAGAAAAACTAAACCCCTAGATAGCGTGTGAGCGCTTCGGGCTGGCCCGCAAGCACACCAGAGTTTTCCGCCAGCACCAATCTGCCTTTTTCCATCACCACGCAGCGGTCTGTATGCGCCAGCACAGACTTGTAGTTGCGGTCCACAATCATGGATGCAATGCCGCTTGCGCGCACCTCGCTTACGATGCGCCAGATCTCGCGCACGATCAGCGGCGCAAGGCCTTCGGTGGCTTCGTCCAGAATCAGCAGATCGGGGTTGGTCATGAGCGCACGGCCGATACTGAGCATTTGCTGCTCGCCGCCGCTGAGTTGATTGCCGCCGTTGCCGATGCGCTCCGCCAGGCGCGGAAACGATGCCATCACGCGCTCAAGCGTCCACGCGGTCTTGCCGTTCACGCCGGGGCGCGCGGCCATCAGCAAATTCTCGCGCACCGAAAGATTAGGAAAAATCCCGCGCCCTTCCGGTACGTAGGCCACGCCCAGGCGCGCGATTTGATCGGGCCGCAGCCCGCTTGCAGGTTTGCCGCGCACGGTAATTTTTCCGCCGGTGGCCGGCACATGGCCCATCAGCGTGCGAATCAATGTGCTCTTGCCCATGCCGTTGCGGCCCAGCAGGCCAATGGATTCGCCGGCATGAATGGTGAGCGACACGCCGCGCAGCACGTGACTTGCGCCGTAGTGCGCATGCACGTCATCGGCAGCAATCAAGGCTTGCGCGGCTTGATTCACGCGTGTTCCTCGCCTAAATACGCTTCTTGCACAGCAGCGTTGGCGCGCACGGCGGCGGGCGCATCCGACGCGATCACCGCGCCGTTGACCATGACTGTGATGTGATCGGCCACGCGAAACACTGCGTCCATGTCGTGTTCCACCAGCAAAATGGCGTGGCCGGGTTTGAGCGCATCAAGCAGCGCGAGCATGCGCTCTGTTTCTTCTGCGCCCATGCCGGCGAGCGGTTCATCCAGCATCAGCACCGTTGGCTGCGTGGCCAGGCACATTGCTATTTCAAGCTGGCGCTTCTGCCCGTGCGATAGCAGCCCGGCCGGGCGCGCGGCAAATTCTGTGAGTCCCACGCGCGCAAGGCACTCTTGTGCGGTGGCGACCGTACGTGCGCACGCCTGCGCGCTGCCAAACCAATCCCACGGCCGCTGCACATGCGACTGCGCAGACAACCGGCAGTTCTCCAGCGTGGTGAAGGCGGGAAAGATCGTCGTGCGCTGATAAGTGCGCCCCAGCCCCGCGAGCGCACGCTTGGGCTGCGGCCATGTAGTCACATCGCGGCCGCGCAAATGTATGGTGCCGCTGGACGCAGGCATCTCACCAGTGAGCACATTGATCAGCGTAGATTTACCCGCACCGTTGGTGCCAATCACCGCATGAATCTGCCCAAGCTTAAGCTCGATCGACACGTCGTCCACCGCCACCAGTCCGCCAAAGCGGCGCGTGATGTGTTGCGCGGTAAAGAGCACGTCACTCATGGCGTAGCCTTGGCAAACTTGGCGCGTAGCTGTGATCCAAGGCCGACCAAGCCATTGGGCATTAGCGCCACGCAGGCAATGATGGCGGCGCCCATGAACAATTGCCAGCTCTTGGCCAGCTCACCAAACAGCGCTTGGCTTTGAAACAGTTCGCGCAGCAGCACATAAGCAGCAGCGCCAAGAATTGCGCCGCGCAAGCTGCCTAGCCCGCCAAGAATAATCATGATCAGCACGCTGCCGGATAGGTGCCAGGACAGCATTTCTGGATTCACAAAACCATCTTTCACCGCCCACAAAAATCCTGCGACACCTGCCAACGTCGCAGACAGCACAAACGCTGCAAGCTTATAAAAGTAAGTAGCAAACCCCGCCGCACGCATGCGCTGCTCATTGCTCTTGATGCCGGCCAGCGCATGTCCGAAGCGCGAGCGCCCTACCAGCGCGAGCAGGCCAAACACCGCAATCAGCAGCGCGAACACAAAGAAGTAAAACGTCAACGGCTTTTCCAAATCCAGCAGCACCGCGCTGCCCAGCGTCAAGGTGGGCTTGAAGTACATGTAGATGCCGTCGGTGCCGCCACCGATCTTGGTGTCGTGAAACACGTAGTAGGCCATTTGCGCAAACGCAAGCGTGACCATGATGAAGTACACGCCCTTGGTACGCAGGCTCAGCGCGCCCATCACCAGCGCGTACAGCGCCGTGATCGCAAGCGCTGCAGGCAACAACCACCAAATCGATACCGCCTCTGTCTGCGATGACAGCAGCGCCGCGCAGTAAGCCGCAATCCCAAAGAATGCCGCGTGGCCGAAGCACACGAGGCCGGTGCGCCCAACCAGCAGTTCCAGTGACAACGCAAAGATCGCATAGATCATGATCTTGGTGGCCAGATCAGTGCCGTACTTGCCGGTGACAAAGGGCACCACCATCAGCGCAAGCGCGCCGATGAGTAGCAGCGTGAAGTCAAGAACGCGCGGCTTGTTCATCAGCTCGTCCTGAACAAGCCCTCAGGCTTCCACAGCAAAATCGCTGCCATCAGCACATACACGAGTACGCCGGCCGCTTGCGGCAACAGCACTTTGCCAAACGTATCGACAAACCCGATCAGCAGCGCCGCGAGCAGCGCGCCTTTGATCGAGCCAATGCCGCCGATCACCACTACCACAAAGCAGATAATCAAAATCTGCTGGCCCATGCCCGGATACACAGAAGAAACCGGCGCGGCAATCATGCCGGCAAACACCGCAATCGCAACACCGGCCGCAAACACCACGCGATACAGGAATTTGATGTTCACGCCCAGGCTTTGCACCATCTCGCGGTTACTGCTGCCGGCGCGGATTTGCATGCCTAGCCGCGTGCGCGTAAAGACAAAGTACATGCCCAGAGCAAGCGCAATGCATACCGCCGACATAAAGAGGCGATACACCGGATAGCTCATCACCTCTGATAAACGGATGCTGCCGGCAAGCCAATCTGGTGCGGGCACTCCGTATACATCATCACCCACGATCAGCGAGCGCAGCTCTTCAAACACCAGAATCAAGCCGTAAGTCATCAGCACTTGCTGCAAATGCTCGCGGCCGTACAGGTAGGCAAAGAACGCCCACTCCAGCACATAGCCCAGTAGCACGGCAAGCAGTGTGCCGATCAGCAGCGTGGTAAAGAACCCGCCACCCAGCGTAGAGGCCACCCACGGCGCAAGCGCGTAGGCCATGTACGCGCCGATCATGTAAAAACTACCGTGGGCAAGATTGATCACGCCCATGATGCCAAAGATCAGCGTGAGGCCGCTGGCCACAAGAAACAGCAGCAGACCATACTGCACGCTGTTCAAGCACTGGATGAGGAAGGTAGTGAAATCCATGCAGAAAAAAGCCCGGAATACATTTCCGGGCTTTAGAGTCTAGCGGCTATGCATCAAAGGCGGCAGCCGCGGCCAGGATCGGTCAACGATTTGGAAGCGACGCCGACCACTTTATTCTCCGGGCCAACCACTTGGCGCAGATAAATATCCTGCACCGGATTGTTGCTCTTAGACAAGGTGAACGGGCCGCGCGGACTATCGATCTTGGCCTTGCTGATGGCAGCCTGCAACTGATCGCGCTTGCTGATGTCGCCCGCTACCGCAGCCAGGCCTGCGCCTAGCATTTGCGCAGCATCGTAGCCCTGCACCGCGTACACGTCCGGCTGCAGCTTGAAGTTTTTGGCGTAGTTCAGGCGGAAGGTTCTGTCTTTGGGCACAGTCAGCGCATCACCGTAGTGCAGCGTAGTGAACAGCCCTTGCGCGGATTCGCCCTGCGCAGCCAATGTCCCGTCAGTCAAAAATCCTACGCCATACAGCGGGATGGATTTTTTCAGTCCAGCCGCGTCGTAGTCCTTCACAAACTTGACTGCGCCACCGCCGGCAAAAAAGGTGTAGACCGCATCCGGCTTGAGTGAAGCGATTTCAGTCAGCAGCGCTTGGAACTCTACGTTGGGAAACGGCAGGTTCAGCTCCTTGATGACCTTGCCGCCGCCCTTCTCAAACGCTTCTTTAAAGCCACCCACGGATTCATCGCCTGCGGCATATTTCCAAGTAATCGTGACCACTCTTTTATAGTTTTTCTTGGCCATCACCTCGCCCATGGCATAGGCCGGTTGCCAGTTGGAAAAGCTGCTGCGGAAAATATTGGGTGCACAGCCGGGGCCGGTCACAGCACCCGCGCCGGCGTTGGGCACGATCAGCAGCGTGTTGGTGTCTTTGGCCACCTTAGCCATGGCCATGGCCACACCGGAATGCACGGTTCCCACCACCACATCCACTTTGTCGCGGTTGATGAGCTTGTTGATATTGTCAGTGGCTTTGGCGGGATCAGACTCATCATCCACTTTGAAGTACTCAATCTCGCGCCCGCCCAGCTTGCCACCTTGCTCCTGCACGTGCAGCCGAAAACCGTTTTCAATCGCGTTGCCCAGCTGCGCAAAGGTGCCTGTATAGGGCAGCATAAAACCCACTTTGATCTTGGGCTGCTGCGCCTGCGCCGAAAATGCCATGCAAGCCAGCGCCAGGGCCGCCAATGGAGCAAGCGTATTGCGCAATTTCATTGTGTCTCTCCCTAAAGGTGTGAATGTTGTCTGTCAGTCAGTGTGTTGCGAGCTCAATGCCACCAAGTTCCCACTCAACGCAATTTAGTTTAAGTCTAAAGCTTTTGCAGGAACTGCGTGGTTTCCCGTATCACGGCGGCGGTTTGATCGCGGTGCGGAGAATGCCCGCAGGCCTCTAGCACCGCAAGCCGAGTTTGCGGCACTGCAGCGGCAATGCCTTCAATCTGCGCCAGCGTGCCGTATTCATCGTCGCGGCCTTGAATCGCCAGCACCGGGCAGGTGATCTGCGGCAGCAGCGCTTGAATGTTCCAGCTGCGAAACGCGGGGTTCAGCCAGATATCGTTCCAACCCCAAAAAGCGGAATCTACGTCGCTGTGGTAGCGCGCCAGCTTGCTTTTCAGGTCAGTGGTTTCATAGACCTGCTTGGTCTTGGCAATGCTCTGCACAGAAACATCCTCCACAAAGATATGCGGCGCCATGACCACAATGCCAGCCACCTGCTGCGGAAAACTCGCGGCGTAAATCAGTGCAATCGAGCCGCCGTCGCTATGGCCAAATAGCACAGGTGTTTTGACCCCCAGCGACTCAAGAAGCGCCGGCAACACCACACGCGCTTGCGTATGCATGAAGTCCACCGGCCACTTGTCTTGCGCGGCGCGCGGTGTGGATTGGCCGTAGCCGGGGCGGGAGTACACCAAACCGCGCAGACCGGCCGCCAAGCAGAGCTGATGCGGAAAATCCTTCCACATCACAAGCGACCCCAGCCCTTCATGCAAAAAGACCAGCACGGGAGAATCCGGCTGCGCGTGGCCAACCCAGGCGTACTCGATCGAAACAGTCGCGCCGCCAATAGGCAACTGCGCAAGTTTGCTGGCAAGCTTCATGGATTGGGCAGTGAGTTGCAATGCCCTTGAATGTACAAAGTCTTGCAGAGCAGACAGGTTCAATATGCCTCTACGCAATATCCATGCGATTTTTCAGCCATTTTTGGCCCAAAAGGCGCATGAATACTGCGTAAACGCTCTTTAAATCCTCACTTTTAGGGCGCTGTAGTCCACCCACCAGCAAGCGCCTTGTACACGCTGACCAAAGACAGCGCAGCAGCGGTTTGCACCTGTGCCAGCCGGTCGCGTGCCGCGAGCAGTTCACGCTCGGCATCCAGCACGGCAAGAAAGTCGCTGGCGCCGACATTGAAGCGCGCCCGGGCGATTTCTGCAGCTTTGCTAGCGGACTGCGCAGCGTTGAACAAACTGTCCGATTGCTGCTGTGTGCGGTTATAGCCGGCCAGTGCGCCTTCTGTTTCTTCCAGCGCACCGAGCACCGCTTTTTCGTACAAAATTGCTGCCGCTTCGCTGCGCGCCTCACTCGCCGCTATCTGCGCACGCACTCGGCCAAAGTCGAGCAAGCTCCACACCAGGCTCGCGCCCAGGTTGTAGGCAAACGATGCAGAATCGCCCAGATCAGACACGCGCCCCGCATTCAGCCCGAGCGTGCCACCCAGCGTGATACGCGGAAACAGCGCGCTTTTTGCCACGCCAACCCGCGCGGCTGCGGCTGCAAGCTGTGCCTCGGCCGCGGCAACATCTGGCCGGCGGCGCAGCATCGATTCAGGTGAACCAATGCTCCCGAGTGGCACAGCTTTCAGGCCTGGCAACGGCTTGTCTGCGGAGAGCTGCTGATCAAGCGCCGTGGGCATCTGACCGGTTAACACCGCAATCCGGTAACGCGCGCGCGCAGCCGTAGCCTCCAGCGAGGGAACTGCGGCGGCGGTGGTCTGCACCAGCGCATTGGCGCGCTCGGTATCAAACGTGGTGCCGCGGCCCGCAGATTGCCGCGCCTCTACCAGTTTGAGTGCGGCCTGCTGCGTTTCCAGCGACGCTTTGGCCACACGCAACTGCTCCTGCAACCCGCGCAGTTCAAAGTAGCTGCGCGCAATTTCTGCAGCCACACTCACCTGCGCTGCACGCACACCAGCCTCGCCCGCCAGCACTGTGGCCGCTGCAGCCCGCCTGTCGTTGCTCACGCGGCCAAACAAATCCGCTTCCCAAGCCACGTCAAAGCCAACTGCATAAGCATTACCAGTTTCAACCTGGTTCTGCGAATCGCGGCCACGCACACGCGCCGCGCTCGCGGAAGTGCCGATGCTCGGAAAGAGCTGCGCATCTGCAAAACGCGATTGTGCGCGCGCTTCCTGCAGATTGGCGGCAGCGATGCGCACGTCTGCATTGGCTTTGGTGGCACGCTCGATCAACCCATCCAGATCAGCATCAC
>JBOFGW010000331.1:0-2555 GCA_051649325.1 Burkholderiaceae bacterium
GTCAAAGGATGTAGTGGCGGCCTCAAGCCCCGGCTGCGCTGCGCTGCGGGCTGGCACCGGTTTGATGGTGTCGCGGTACAGGTGTTCCACCGTCGTGACTGGATTACGGGCAACGGTGGTCTGCGTTGCATTCCACCAAGGGTCTTCTTTTTGTTTACGGCGCGCGGGCAGCAGATCGCGCAAGGCGCGTAGCGCAAAGAATGCGGCGATCAGCGCCATCAGGCCCGCCAGCGCCCACACCACCCACTTGAACCACGCAAAGCGTTCAAGCTCGCGGTTGCGCTGCGCAAGTTCCGTGACTTGGTTGCGCACGGCCGTTAGATCACGGTTCATTGCCACCAAGCGGTCAGACAGTTCCTTTTCTTTGGCTTGTGCAGCGGCAAACGGGTCTTCATCCCGCAAAATGGCGGCCAGCCGCGCCTGCTCTACCGCCAATTGGCGTGCTTGCGCGGGGTCGCCTTCTGCAGCATCGGCTTGCGGCAGGCGGGAGAGCAAATCAGACAGCTTCAGGCCAGAGTCTGCGCCAAGCAGACCGGTTGCGCCCGCACCCGGTGCGGTCAAGGTCAGCCGGTCTGTCATTTTGGGTGTGGCACTCACGGCTTTGGGTTGGCGCGGCGCGGCAGCAACCGGTCTGGCCGTGCGCGGCTTAACCTGCGTTACGGGCCTGGCGCGCGATGCTGCAGGTGCCGTGGCAGGCGCGGCGTTCTGCGCACTCGATGCGCTAGCCGGAGCAGTTGCACGCGCGGGAGCTACCGGCTCGGCTGCAGACTCTGCGCGCTGATTTTGCGGCAGGCTTTGAGGCAGAGTGACTGCGGGCGGATCCAGCAGCACAACAAACTCGCGCACAACGGGGTCGGTACAGCCCACCTCGACTGCGCCGCGCAGGGCCGGCTCGGTCATGGCTGCGGCGCTGCTGTAAAGCACGTACACACCGCGGTCATCGCGCTGCAAACTCGCGCGCGCGCCGGGCACCATCGGCAGATCGTCGCGCTTGGGCGCGACCGCACGCACGCAGGTGGGCGCAAGATCTTCACCGTCGCGCAGCGTTACCGCAAGCCGCACGCGCAAGGGCTGGTTCAAGCTAGAGCGCACGTCTGGCCCGCCAAGTGCGGCAGCGCCCGCAGGGCCGGTAAGCGATGCAGCAAGCAGCCCGCAAGCGCATAGCGCAGTGACCAGCGCTTTGCGCTGCGCACCGCTCACGGATATATATGCGGAAGGCTTCACACGCGGTTGAGCGTCTGGCTATGCCGTGATTCGCATGCGTTGCGGATCAACAGCCGGTTCAGATCGCGCTCTCTCCAGTTCATTGTTCTTTGCCGCAAAGTAGTGAGAAGATGCAGCGTTTTTGCAGTCTAATGACTCTTAAGCACAAGGTTAGCGCAAGCCAGTTTTTGCACCAACTTGAAGCACCCGTAGAATCCAGGAAAAACAACGCACTTCACAAGCTGACACAAAAACATGGTAGCCAATGCCTCTCAAAGCGTGCATCCACCTGTGTTTGAACAAGTAGGTCTATGCGGCGCGGGCGCAATGGGCCGTGGCATTGCACAAATGTGTCTGGCGGCGGGCTCACGCGTCAAACTGTTTGATGCACGGCCTGAGTCTTTAGTGTCTGCGATCGGCAGCATTCAGGCAGGCGTTGCCAAATGGGTCGAAAAAGGCAAGCTGACGCAAGCGCAGGCCGATACTCTTCTGGGCCGCTTGAGCCCGGCTGCTTCAATGGATGACATGGCTGGCTGCGATCTGGTGATTGAAGCCGTGGTGGAAGATTTGGCCATTAAACGTGAGCTGTTCACGCAGCTTGAAGCACGCGTTTCGCCGCACTGCGTGTTGGCCAGCAAGACTTCATCGCTTTCCGTGGCCGCGATGGCGGCGCAATGCCAGCATCCGCAGCGCGTCGCGGGTTGGCATTTCTTCAACCCGGTGCCGTTAATGCGATTGGTCGAAGTGACTGCCGGGCCGCACACCTCGCCGATTGTCACGGCGCAGCTCACCAGCTATACGCAGCAGTTTGGCCACGTGCCGGTGCAGGCCAAAGACAGCCCCGGCTTCATCGTGAACCATGCCGGCCGCGGCTTTGGTACTGAGGCGCTGGCGATTGTCAAAGAAGGCGTTGCCGGTTTTGCGGCGATTGATCGCATCATGCGCGGCGCGGGATTTCGCCTAGGCCCGTTTGAGTTGATGGACTTGACGGCGCTGGATGTATCGCACCCCGTCATGGAATCGGTTTACCGCCAGTTTTATGACGAGCCGCGGTTTCGCCCCTCTGCCATCACCGCGCAGCGGCTGGCGGCGGGCATGGTAGGCAAAAAGAGCGGCCAGGGTTTTTACGATTACCGGGACGGTGCACCTAAACCCGAGCCACTGCCGCCACCGCACGCCACGCTGCGGCCGATCTGGATCAGCGCTGAAAGCCGCGCGCGTGCGCCATGGCTGATTGAGCGGCTGCATCAATCCGGCGGCTTGCTGGACGATGAAGCGCAGCCGTCGGCTTACGCCGTGGTGCTGCTCACGCCGCTGGGTACTGACTGCACCACAGCCGCCCTGCGCGCCGG
>JBOFGW010000332.1:0-4391 GCA_051649325.1 Burkholderiaceae bacterium
GCTGCCTGCCGCTGAGCAAGAAGCCAAGCTCGACCGCGATTTATGGCACCGCGGGCAGACGGACGAAGTGGTCACCCGTGTGGCAGAAGCGCTGGCCTACGCGCATTCAAACGGCATCGTGCACCGCGACGTAAAGCCCGGCAATATTTTCATGGTCGGCAAGAATCAGCCCAAGGTGCTGGACTTTGGCATTGCGCAAGTCTCGCGCAAACCCGTGGCCGCCAGCGGTGCAGATACCGTGCTGGGTTCACCCACCTACATGGCGCCCGAATGCGTGCGCGGTGAATCGGTGGATGGCCGCAGCGATATTTGGTCGCTCGGTGTGGTGCTATATGAACTGCTCACCGGCCGCCCGCCGTTTGCCGGCGAAACGCTGCAGCAGTTGCTGCACGCCATTTTGAGCGATGCGCCGCAGCCGCCGCATGTGATCAACCCCGCGGTGCCGCTGGAACTCGCGCGCATCAGCGCACGCGCGCTCGCAAAACGGCCTGAAGACCGCTACCAAAACGCCAAAGAGATGTCGGACGATCTCAAGCGCTGGCTTGCGGCCACCCGCGTGAAACGCTTGATTGAAGAATCCGGATCCAGCACCGCGCCGGTAGCTACCGCGCGCGCAGGCACAAAAAACAAACGCATGGTGCAAGGGCTGCTCGCTACCGGCTTGCTGCTCGCTGTGGGTGTGCTGCTATATCAGCAATTTGGCCTTGGCCGGTCTGCCGAGCCCGTGGTTGCCGCGCCCGCGCAGCCAGTGAAGCCGCTGCCGGTTGTGACTGCGCCAAGCCCGCTGCCCGCCGCTGCACCTGTTCTTGCGCCGCCGCCGGTGGTTGAAGCGGCACCTGTGGTTGCTGCGCCGGAGCAGGTACCACCAGCCGCGCCGGACCCCGCCCAAGCGGCACGCACCCAAAAATTGGAAAAGGTCGAGCGTGATCGCAAGCTTGCTGCAGAGCGCGCTGCCGCAGTGCTCGCCCAGCGTGCCGCGCAGGCCAAGGCCGCGCCCGCTGCTGCCGCCACCGGCCAGGTTGCTCTGGCCATCAGCCCCTGGGGTGAAGTACTTGTGAACGGCGTGTCCAAAGGCACATCGCCACCGCTTACCACGCTCACGCTGCCGGTGGGCAAACATTCCATCGAGGTACGCAACGGCGATCTGCCGCCGTACACCGTCTCGGTGGAGGTGGATGCAGACAATCCCGTGCGTGTGCGCCACAAGTTTGGCGGGTGAGTTTTGCGGATAAGCGTTTGGTGGATAATCGCAGCATGAACACCTTGCGTATCGCTTTGCTTGTCGTCGCAGCGGCCGTGCTGACAGCCTGCGTTGCCCCGCCCGTGGCCGTGTCTGACCTCAAAGACCGCCCGGCAGAAAGCGCGCTGCTCGCCGGCATCCGCGCTTATGAAGAAGCGCAGTATCCGCAAGCGGAAAAGCTGCTGAACGACGCGCTCAAACTCGGCATCGCTGCCACCAAAGACCGCGCCAACGCGCAAAAATACCTCGCCTTCATCTACTGCACCAGCGCCCGCGAAGCCCAGTGCGAGCAAGCGTTTCGCGCCGCGCGCGCGGCAGACCCGCAGTTTGCGCTGACCAAGACCGAAGCCGGGCATCCGCTGTGGGGGCCGGTGTATCGGAAGGTGGTGGGGCAGTGAAGGGCGGCCTTCTCAGAAGCATTCAACGGTGAATGAAATAAGGTCTGCGTCGAGCGCTCTGTGGGTCTGCTTGCTTCTCCGGGTCAAGAGAAGCTAGTGGCGGCGGGCAGCTTCTTGTGATCTTTGGTCAAGCAGGCTTCAGAACGCTGCCCCACAGTCGAGAGCACAACTGCGAGCGAGATTCTCAGCGTATTGGCGACCAGAGCTCGATGTTGCCGTACTCCCAGGCCCACGGCAGCCCGGTCTCTCCGAGGATGGACTGCACCAAGGCCGGAAAAGCCGGTTCTGCCCGTACGTCGTTGGAGAGGATCACCACGCACCGCTTGGTAGCCTCGAGGCAAACCCAGATGTTGGCCGTGGAGTCATTGTGCCCACCTTTGAAAAAGCCAGCCCCTTGCGGGCCATTGAAGACGATCACACCCAGGCCTGCCCCCAGCGCTGGAAAAGGGCTTGGCGCCAGAGTTGGCTGGAGCGAGGGGAATTGGCTGCGCGTAGTGATTGCAAGGTGCGATTTGCGCAGCGCTGCACGTCCGGCAGCACTCAAACCGTCGCCGCGCACATAGCTGGCAGCGAGGCGGCCCATGTCGGCGATGCTGGTGTCCATAGAGCCCGAGGCGCGCACGCGGCTGCGCTCATCGTGCGGCTCCAGCCGTCCATCGCGGGTGAAGCCGTCCGCCAAGTTAGGCCGAAAGTCGGGGCGCCAGAGCATGCTGGTCCGGGTCATGCCGTTCGGCGCAAAAAGACGCCGATGCATCTCCGCACCGACATCCAGGCCAAGGCCTTGCTCCAACACGAACTGCAGCAGCATGAGTCCATCGCCCGAGTAAGCGTAGCGGCTGCCAGGTTCGAAGTGAATGCGCAGTTGCCGGTCTGGCTCCAGATAGTAGAAGTTCGCGAAACCGCCACTATGGGTAAGCAGAATGCGAGCAGTAAGCCGGCGCCAGCGCTCGTCGTTGGCTAGGCCCGCGAACGCGGAGTAGCGCCGCACGATGTCGGGCGAGGAATAGCTTGGCAGCGGCTGCTGCAAGTAGCTTGCAATCGGGACATCCAAGCCGAGCTTGCCTTCCTCGACCAGTTGCATCACCAAGTAGCCAAATGCTGCCTTGGTGAGCGAGGCACCGTACATCACGGTGTCTTCTTGCAGCGGCTCGCCGCTGACGTTACGAACGCCATAGGCCTTGGTGAAGGCTACCTGGCCTTCGTCGACCACCGCCACCGCCAAACCCCTTGCGCCGGTGGCGGCCATGGCAAGCCGCACTGTGTCATCAATGCTGCGCGTGTTGACCGCGGGCGGATGCACCGTCGTGGGCAAATTCGAACAGCTCGTCAATGCACAGACGATCAGCAGCATGGATGCGTAACGCGTCCAAGCACAACCAATTGGTGTCTTCATGGTGTCTTCATTTGTGTCGGCAGTGTTTAAGTTACGGCATGTGCCGCTGTTCAGCATAGTCCGTGTCGCAGCCGCGGCATCTACTTGCGTGAATAACGCTGCGAGACCTGTGTTGTATCGCTCTACAAGGATTGGAGCGGCCGCTTCGTAGCCCTCTCAACGTGCTTGCCAATCGCGCAAGCCATGGATCTTGCAGGCACTATGTTTTTGAGTTTGAAGATGCACTACGCAATATCCATGAGCCTTTCCAGCCATTTTTGCCTGAAAACGCCTGTGGATATTGCGTAGAGCAGTTTGAATATTGCGCTATTCGTTATCACCGTCCAGCATGCGGCCGCTGCTGCGCAGCAAACAAGGCATACTTAACGCACTCCTCCTAAACACTGAGAAACGACCATGCCCAACACCCGCACCGCGCACGCCGTGCGCCTTGAGTTCGAGCCCGGCGCGCTTGTGCATGACAACTTGTCGGGCGCTGCTTTCTCGGGCGCTGATTGGCTCTGGGTCGCGGGCGACGAGGCGTGCGCAGTAGATCGCCTGCGCCGCCTGCCGCCCACAGGGGATGAGCGCTTGCGCTTTGGCCAGGGCCGCGATTTTGCGCTGGCGGATTTGCTCGACCTGCCTGGCGCGCGTGAGGACGAAGCCGATCTTGAAGGCATGGCCGTGGTGGACAACTGGCTCTGGGTGGTCGGCTCGCATGGCTTGAAGCGCAAGAACGCCAAGCCGGGCCGCAGCGATGCTGATAATGGCAAGCGCTTGTCAAAGCTGTCGCTTGATGCCAACCGCCGCCTGCTTGCGTGCGTGCCGATTGAGGTCGATGCCGATGGTGCGCCCTGCCTCGTGCGCACGGCGCGCGACGGGCGCTGTGCGATGCGTTTGAAAGGCGACGCGCTGGACAACGAGCTCACACGCGCGCTTGCCGACGATCCGCACTTTGGCCCCTACATGGCCATCCCCGGCAAAGACAACGGCTTTGACATCGAAGGGCTGGCGGTGGATGGCGAGCGTCTGTTGCTCGGCCTGCGCGGGCCGGTGCTGCGCGGGTGGTCGGGCATGCTTGAGATCGCGCTGGAGGCGCGCAGCGGTGTGCTGCGCATGAAGCCGCTGGCCGCTGCGGGCACGCTGCTGCGCAAGCACTTCTTGCCGCTCGAAGGCCTGGGCATTCGTGACCTGCATTTCAGCGGCGAGGATCTGTATTTGCTGGCCGGGCCGACCATGGTGCTCAACGGCGACATCCGCGTCTGTCGTTGGCCCGGCGCGCGCGCGGTGTTGGCTGCGAATACCGAGCCGGTGCGCTTTGAGGCCGAGGCGATTCACGAGTCCGTCGCGCTACCGCACGGCCGCGGCACCGATCGTGCCG
>JBOFGW010000333.1:0-2132 GCA_051649325.1 Burkholderiaceae bacterium
GTTTCCATGCCTGCAACTACTTGGCCAAACACCGCAGAGCCATCATTCTTGAAACCCGCAGGGCGCTCCACCGGGCCACGTGGCGTGTTGATGGTGCAGGGCGTTTTGCAGTCGTAGTGGTTCAGAAAATCGTTGTCCACCACGTTCACAAAAAACTGCGCCGTGGCGGAATCGGGCACTGCGGTGCGCGCCATGGCGAGGGTGCCGCGCTTATTGGTCAGGCCGTTGGCGCTTTCAAGCGCGATAGGCGCTTTGGTGGGCTTTTCTTTCATGTCTTTGTCCATGCCGCCGCCTTGCACCATGAAGCCTGGGATCACGCGGTGGAACACGGTGCCGTCATAGTGCTTGGCCTTCACGTATTCCAGAAAATTGGCCACGGTCTTGGGCGCGGCTTTGGCGTCCAGCTCCACCGTAAAGTTGCCGAGCGTTGTTTTGAATTCCACTTTCTCTTGCGCAAAAGCGGGTGAGCTCGCCAGCGCGCCGGCGGCAAAAAGAGTGGAAGCGATGAGTTGGTGAATGCGTTTCATGCGGGCAGATTTCCTTCGTAAGCAATGCGCCAGACGTTGTTTTCCTTGCGCCAGTATTGGCGTTTTTTCAGTTCAGACTTTAAATCATTGGACGCAAAAGACTGCACAAACTCGATCATCACCATCTCGTCGCCGCCGGGGTAGCGGAACATGGAAATGTTTTTGATATTCACCTTGGCCCATTGTTTGGTGCGCATCAATTCGCGGCGGGTGTTGAGCCACGGTTCAAGATTGCAAGCATCGTTTTTAAAGCTGCGCGAATAGTGTGCGGCGTAGCGCACAAAATCCAGGCTTTCCCAATCGGCGCGCCAGTTTTCAATCGCCTTTTGCAGGCTCTGGCGCTCGCCGTGCCAATCATCCAGCGAGAGCCATTCCACGTGTTCACTGATCACCACTGGCGTGGCGCCTACCTGCACGAGCCGGCTGAGTTTTTTCAGATCCGCGTTGGCCAGCACCACGCAGCCGTCTGAGGAGCGGGGTGGGCGCGAGAAGGTGTCGCTGGGAACGCCGTGCAGCCAGATGCCGGAGCCGCCGCGGCCGTGCAGTTTGTCCCAATCGTTGGGGTAGTTCAGCGGCAGCGCGCCTTTGCCGTAAAAATCGATCAGCTTGTAGCCGGGCACGTTATCCGTAATCGTGTACACGCCGATGGGCGTGCGCTGATCGCCCTCGGTCATTTTGAAGATACCGTTCTTGCCCTGACTCACATAAAAGTCCGCCACAAACTGCGGCCGGCCATTGTCGTTGCGGTACACGTACAGGCGCGAGCGTTTGGTATCTACCACCAGCGCAGTTTTTTGATCCGGCCGCATTTGCAACAGGTAGCGCGGCACCTTGCCTTCCGGCGGGCGCTCGCGGTAGGCCTTCAGACGCGAGAGGGCTTCTTCACGCAGATCGGCAATTTTGTCGGCCGGCGCACCGGGCGCGGCACCAAAGGTTTTGATCGGGCCGGCACGCGCCAGCAGCAGATCGCCGCGGATCAGATGCGCGAGGCGAAAGTTGGGTGCTTGTGCAATCAGGTCGTCTGTCATGCGCAGCGCATCGTTCATGCGCAGGCGACCAATTTGCTGATAGATCGCCGCCAACTGCGGTTCGGGATCAAAGCCGCGCGGGATTTCCGGCCGCTGCTGCGGCGCTGCAAGCGCGTGCTCGCCTGCCGCAACTAGCGCAGCAAGCAGCAAACACTTCAGCAAAGACGTAGCGCGGATCATCACACCCACAGATTGAACAGCCGGTCTTTCTTGGCGGCGCGGTCCTTCAATAGCCTGCATCCAGCCTGCAACCGCGCCAAACTCGCAGTTTATCGCCCAGCGCGCTCTTCGCGGATCAGCCAGCGGCCGTCCTTGCGCACCATGACCAAGGTTTTGCGGCTGGTCACGTCTAGTCTGTCCGAGTCATACACCTGCCGGAAATTGACCGTGGCAGTGTCGCCATTCACAGTCACTTGCGGCGATTGCACCGTGACCTGGATCTTGGCCTTGCCCTCAATCCGCGCGCGACGGTCATCTTCCCACGTCTTGCGGCCCACGCCACCGGGTGGTTTGAAGTCGGCCGAATAGGCGCCCAGATAGCGGCCCATGTCTTGGTTGGACCACGCGCTGGCCCAGG
>JBOFGW010000334.1:0-11105 GCA_051649325.1 Burkholderiaceae bacterium
TGGTGAGCTGCGTTAGGCATGCGCCAGAAGGCGCATCCAGCCGCGCAGGCTCTTCAAGGCTGACCGATTGGCAGCCCGCGAGAAGCAGCGCGGCAGCCATGCACGCACTGAGTTGTGTGGATGGGTTCATCGCGACAAGAGTAGCCGCAGAGCACCCGCGTTGAAAAGAACCCTACGCAGATTCCATGCGCCTTTTGGGCTAGAAGCGGCCCGCGAAGCGCATGGATAGTGCGTGACTACGATTTACTTGTTGCTTGGCAACTACAGCCTTGCACCGCCGCAGTTTTGCCCGAGCTTTTCAGGCGTAGTTGGCAACCTTGCGCTGTGCGCTCCAGCATCAGCATGTCGGCCGGTTCCATCGCACGGCCGCTTGCGGCGCTGCCTACAGTTTGGATTGGCAACGCGCTACTAGTGGCAAACGTATCCGGCGCCAGATTGATCTTGCGGCCGAGCAATTGCTCCGCCGCCATGGTCATGCTGGCTTGGCACGCGGCCGAGGCAGTGCCCGCCGTTGCAGGCTGCGGTACGGGCGAGGAACAAGCGGTCATGGCGGCGAGCAGTAGTGCGGCAGAGAGTGTGCGCTTCATTGTGGCCCCCGCTTGTGCAGCTTGATCGTTTTCACTTGCGGCACAAACTCTAGATCAACGTTGGGCTCGGACAATGCGCGCGGTTTGCTTCGCGCACCGGATGCGGCCGCCACGGTCGGGCATGCGCCGGTGGTGCGGTAGGTCAGCGCGGCTGCAAGCATCTTCTCGGTCGGATCGCCCAGTTCCTTAGTCAGATCATCGCCCACCGCGCAGGTAGGTGTGATGCCCGTGCCGGGGAATACTTCGCCCTTGTTGTTGCGGCCTTCAAATTCGATCGGGAAGTATGACAGTGTGCAATTGTTTTCCTGGCTGAACCCGTAAGGCTTGCCGCAGGTTGTGGACCCGATCAACACCGTTTGCACATCAATGCCGCGCATCGAACTGATGAAAGACTCGCTTGCCGAGCAGGTGCTGCCGCTGGTAAGCACAAACACGCGTTTTAGATTGAGCCCAGAGAGCGGCTCATTGGCGCGCGGGCTACCCAAGAAGTTCGTGATGGTGGAAAAGAACGGCACCGCCACATTTTCGTTGGTGCGTTTGTCGTTATAAGTGAACTGTTCGAACACCTTGTTGTTCGTCGCTGCGCCGCTGCCGCCCGCCACCATATATCCCAATTGCGACGAGATAAACACATAGCCGCCGCCGTTGTAACGCAAATCAACCACCAGATCGGTCACGCCTGCGGTGGCAAAGCGTTTGAACGCATCGGCCAGCTGGGTTTCACCCACCGGGGTAGAAAAGCTGGTGTAGGCCAGATAACCCACCGTGGTGCCTGGTAACACTTTGTCCAGCAGTACAGGCGTTGCGCCATAGGTATCACTGACAAGCGCGTAATTGGTGATCGGCCCGCCTACAGTGCTCTGGATCCCGACATTCACTGTTGCGCCTTTTGGACTGGCGAATACGGCGTTAATTTGTGCCTGTGTCAACCCCGTGGATGAATCCGCACCGTTGACCGTAGCCAAAATCCCGCCGCGTTTAATGCCGGCTTTTCCGGCAGCGCTGGCAGGTTCGGTATAGGCCACACGAATCAGATTCGTGCCTGCCTCACGCCGTAGCTCCAAACCAAGGTCAGTGGACGTGCCCGACTGAAATACCGCTTCAGCTTCGGCCTGCGTGATCACAAAACTGAAGCGGTCTTTTTGCGGCAACGCGCCAGTGGTGTAAGCCTCAAAGAGCTGCGGTACCGTGCCGGCAAACGTGTCCGGATTGATCGTGGTCAGCGGCGCGTCTTTGTAGAAGAGATAATCTTCATTGAGGTTGGAGCGGTTCCACTGCTTTTGCCGCGGATCCGTGCAGGTGGCCGCGTCCCAGTCAGCCGCTGCCGCGCCAGAACCTGGTTGACCGGGCTGGGCGTTGGGATTTAAGAGCCTGCCCGCAAATTGTGATGATGGCGCGATTGCTGCTGGTGTTGCAGTCGGGGTTGGCGTAGGCGTTGCCCCTACCGTTGGTACCGGCGCTGGCGCGGGTGAACCCCCGCCTCCACCGCCACAACCTGCCAGCGTCAGCGCGACAAGTCCGGCGGCAACCAGGCTGCCACGTTTCATCCATGCGTGTGAGAGGGATTTCATACCAACATTCTCCAAAGTCTTGCTGCCTGTACGGCAGATCAGATCAGGTTGAGGCTGCAGGAATCTGCAAGGCACGTAACTTACAACGTTCGAGCATTGTGCCGCTTGTACGGGTTTGGCCGCCAGATAGCGCATTTGCAGGATGCGCGTTGGACAGCGTGTTGGCGTAGAAGTTTTATATCGATATCTCAGAGAGTGATGCGTGACAGTGGTAATACGCAGTATCCATGAGCTTTTCCAGCCAAAAATGGCTCAAAAAGCGCATGGATATTGCGTACTATCTCAGGGCTGAAGTGAATATGTTCTTCAGGCGCGCACCGCGCACTTCATTGCATGTTCCGCTTGTACAGCTTGACCGTCTTGATCTGCGGAACAAATTCCAAGTCGCTGTTTGCTTCAAGCGGTGAGCGCGCTTTACTCATGCCCGCTGTGGCAACGGCCGGGCAACTGCCGGTGGCGCGATAGGTCAGCGCGGCGGCCAACATTTTTTCGGTGGGATCGCCAAACTCTTTCGTTAAGTCATCGGCCACAGAGCAGGTGGGCGTAATGCCGGTGCCGGAAAAGACTTCACCCTTGTTGTTGCGGCCTTCAAATTCGATTGGAAAGTACGCCAGCGTGCAATTGTTTTCTTGGCTGAAACCGTAGGGCTTGCCACAGCTGGTTGAGCCGATCAACACCACTTGCACGTCAATGCCGCGCAGCCCGCTGATAAAGGACTCGCTGGCCGAGCAGGTGCTGCCGGTTGTCATCACAAATACGCGTTTCAAATTCAGCCCGGAGAGCGGCTCATTGGCGCGTGGGTTGCCCAAAAAGTTGGTGATCGTGCCGTAAAACGGCAATGGAGAGTTTTCGCGCGAGCGTTTGTCGTTGAAGGTGAATTGTTCATATACCTTGTTGCTCGTCGCGCCGCCGCTGCCACCGGCCACCAGATAGGCCAGCTGCGAAGAGATAAAGATAAACCCGCCGCCGTTGTAGCGCAGGTCGACTACCAAATCGGTCACCCCAGCGGTAGTGAAGCGCTTGAACGCATCAGCCAATTGTGTTTCGCCGATAGGGGTGGAAAAACTGGTGAACGCCAAGTAACCCACCGTGGTGCCGGGCAACACCTTGTCCACGAGCAGGGGCGAACCGCCATACGTGTTGCTGGTGAGCGTGTAGTTCGTAACCGGCCCGCCCACCGCTGCTTGAATGCCCACGTTGACATTGGTGCCTGGCGGGCTTGAGAACAACGCGTCAAGTTGCGCCTGGGTCAAGCCGGTCGAGGAGTCTGTGCCGTTCACTGTCGCCAAAATACCGCCACGCTTGATACCGGCGCGGCCTGCTGCGCTATTGGGTTCGGTGTAGGCGATGCGGATCAGGTTGGTACCACTCTCGCGGCGCAACTCAACGCCCACGTCGGTAGAGGTGCCTGATTGGAAAACCGCTTCGGCCTGCGCCTGTGTGATCACAAAACTAAACCGGTCGCGCTGCGGCAATGCGTTGCGCGTGTAGGCATCAAACAACTGCGGCACGGTGCCGGTGAAAGTGTCCGGGTTGATGCTGGTCAACGGCGCTTCTTTGTAGAAGAGATAGTCCTCATCCAGATTGGACCGAACCCATTGCTTGTGGCGCGCATCGGTACATGAGGCGGCGTCCCAATCGGCCGCGTCTTTGCCCGCACCGGGTTTGAGTAGCACACCGGCGAAACTGGATGAAGGCGCAATTCCTGCGGAGTTTCCGATGCCTCCGCCAGCGCCTGCACCACCACCTCCACCGCAGCCCGCCAGTAGGATGGCAAGCAAGCCACCCGCAACAATTCCGCACGCGCGGCGGTGAGATACGGTTGGGCAACGCATAGGCTTGATGCTCCTTGGTCTTGAAGGTGTTTGTTTGAGAGCTTACCTAACGCAGGACGCACTTGATCACAGCGTTTGATGCATATTTATTACTGTGGCTTGTCGGTACTGATGTGTGCCATTTGGGGTTTTGACAGCGCTTGTTGCGTGGAAGTTTTACTTGTGCAGGGCATTCATGGTCAGATTTTTCAAGTGCTACACGCAACATCCATGGGCATTTCAAGCCATTTTCGCCTGGAAAGACTCATGAAACCTGCGTGTCCAGTGTTTGACTGCAATCGAGATGCCAGCGCCAAACAGTTGCTAGACAAAGCCCGTTCATCCGTTTTTTTGGGAACGCTTCCCAAAAAACGGCGTCTACACTGCGCGTTTTCCCTGTTCAGGAGCATGGTGCGATGGCAATGATCCAGATCAAACGAGCAGCATCTGTACTCGCTGCAGCCGCTTTACTGGCTGCGTGCGGCGGCGGTGGAGGTGGCGGGTCAGCGCCACCACCGGTGGGTGGCACAACACCCACACCTACACCCACTCCAACCCCCAGCGCGTCACCGACCCCTGTTGCCGGAACCTGCGGCGCGCCCGGCGTGACCGCCACGGTGCAGGCCGATGCCAGCGCCGTGGTCGGCCGCGCCGCAGGGGCCACGTTGTTGAGCTGCCAAGGCTCGGTAAGCGATATTCAGTGGAGCCAAACCGGCGGCCCGGCGGTGAGCATTTTGTCGGGCACCATGCAGGCCATCAGTTTTGAGCCACCGTCGGCCGGCACCTACACGTTCTCGGTCAGCTACAAAGATTCTGCTGGCGCCGCCAAGACCGATACCGCCAGCATCACGGCGGCAGCCGCACCGGCAACCAGCAGCATTACCGCGCGGCTGGATCAATCCGTGCGCGGCGGCAGCGATGTATCTATCCGCGCCTGGCCGCAACTGGCCGCGGGCGATACCGCCAGCGCCGTGACTTGGGCGCAGGTATCTGGCCCGCAAGTGACGCTAAACACCAGCACCACAGACCCCACGCTGGCGCAGTTTGTGGCGCCCACGGTTACGGCGGACACGCTGTACAAATTCCGCGTCAGCCTAACCACAACCGCGGGCACCAGCGCCACCGATGAAGTATCGGTGGTGGTGCAGACGGCTGCGCAGGCGCCCAAGGGCGATGAATACTTTTTTGACGGCGTCAAAATCTCCAACGTGCATGCGTACAAGCGCACCAGCAAGTACGCGCCAGTGCTGGTGGGCTGCGTGTACAACCCGCAGCTGTATGCGCGCACCACTGCTGACCTGAATGTCTGCAAATTCAGCACGCTGCCCTTGATCGGCATGGAGCACGGGCCGCTACCCACCGTGGCCCAGATCATGGACCGCGTTGTGGTTTCGCACGACTGGATGGGCAAGAACTTTGAAGACTTTCTCACCACGCAAGACGCCAATGGCGACTTTCGCCGTCTACTGGCCAGCGTAACCGCGGTGGTACTGGGTTCGCATGTGCGCCCGTCGTTCTTTTATTCAGCCACCGGCGCGATTTACTTGGATGGCGACAACCTCTGGCTCACGCCCGAGCAGCGTGACACGGTGAACGAAGCGCCGGACTTTCGTTCCGGCTTTGGTGCGGAGCTGAACTACTCCATGCCTGCGCGGTTCGTCAGCGGCAATAATTTTGCGCAGCTCTTCTTTTCGCCGACGCGCCGCGTCCCGCGCGATCTGGCCTATCTGCTCAACGATCTGGGCGATTTGATGTATCACGAGCTAGGCCACGCCAATGATTCATACCCCACCAGCATCCGCGCTGGCCTCACGGCCAATGACGATCCGCTGCTCGTCGCCTTTAACCGCCGCAACGCCAAAGCCACCGTGTCGGATATTCTGGCCACGCAGCTGCCGCTGGCCTCGGCCGAGATGAGGGGGCTGGCGCAAGTGAACTTTGGTGACCCCACCAAAATCACCGATGTCCAGAAGGCCTATACGCCTGATCAAGTCGCAGGCTTTTTCAAGACCGACGGCGCCAGCGACCAGTACAACTACTACACCATCTTTGAAGATGTGGCGATGCTCTACGAAGAGTTCATGATGGCGCACCGTCACAGTGTGCGGCGCGACGTGATGGTGGCCGACAAAATCACCGCCAGCACGACCGGCGCCAACCTGATCGTGCGCTGGGGCCAGCGCGGCCGCGTGGCCGATCCGGCCGTCAAACCGCGTATCAAGCTGGTGTTGCAAGAGCTGGCGCCGTGGATCGATCCTGCAGCGGTGGACGCGCTGCCCGTGCCGATTGCCATGTGCGCCGGCCAGAGCTACACGCAAAACCTCACGTTGCCGTGTACGCCCACCGCAACGGGCCTGCAAAAGACTGATCTGGCATTGGAATATGCCGCCACGAACAGCATGGCCGTTGCAATGCGCGATGCTGCGCAGCGCCGCGCCGCGCAGGCGATTCAAGAGCGCGGCATGAAAGTGCTTTCAACGCGTTGATTCAGTTGTAAATGCGCCGCTAGCGGCCGGCCGCGCCAGATGAAGGCGCACCGGCAAAGCGCACCGCCCCGCGAAGCCCAGGTTTCGCGGGTTTTTTTCGATCTGTCAGCGTGGTACGCAGGTTTCATGCGCTTTTCCAGGCAAAAATGCCGTAAGAAGCGCATGAAACCTGCGTTGCCTTCAGCGACAGCCAATCAAAAGAGCGATTTCACTGCCTATTGCGGGCAAAAAAGCAGGCAAAAAAGAGGGCTCCAAATGCCTCTACGCAATATCCATGCGGGTTTTAGACCATTTTTGCTTCAAAACCCGCATGGATATTGCGTAAAGGCACAGTGATCTGAACTAATCATGATCAATTTGCCATCAATTAAGCGAAATTAGGTGGCTTTAAGCGGTAGTAGCCGACATTTAACGAACGCTGTAGCAGCCGCAGCGATCCAGTTCTGCCGTTTTGGCGCTGGCGTCGTGCACCAACACGCAAGTCGCGCCTGTCTGCGCCAGTCGAACCGTATCCGGTCGCCGCGGCGGCCCCGGCACTTGCGCGGCCGGGAGGTTGGTGGCGCGCGGCACGTTAAACACATCGCTTTGTGCAAACGGCGTTTTGGTCAGTTTGACGGCGCGGCCGGAGAGCTTGGCAATCTCCTCTTGCAACTGCGCCACGCAGGCAGCCGATGTGTTGGCCTCATCCATGCGCGCCGGCACCGGCCCATTTGGCGCGGGTGCTTTGGGCGTTGCTTGAGCGGGTGCGGCTGGGGCGGCAGCAACCGCAGGCGCGGCAGCAGCGGCTGCTGGGTTTGCCGGTGCCGGGTTTTGGCAGGCCGCCAGCAACGCAGCCCCACTGGTTAACGCTAAACGAAGAAGTAAGCGCTCGTTCATCAAGCGATTCAAGAGGCGTATGTGTTGAGACAATCGCATCAAACCAAACCTCCGTGCGTTGAATGGGTGCAGTTTACGCAGCAGGCGTAACTCCGCCTTGGCCAAAAAACTCGCGCGAGCAATCGTCAGGCTGCTTGGCAACGCCGAGGGCAGCGTCTAACCGCGTGCCTGCGCGTGGCAACGGCCTTGACCGGAGTAGTGCTCGCCCGGCATAATCATGGGTTCCCGAAATTGCGTTTTGTAACTGCGCAGTTGATCTGGGTGCCGTTCGCTCTTTTGTCTGTGGTGTTTACATCCACCCTGTCTGGCGCGCGCGGCGCCTTTGCATATCGACCGCGCAGACGCTTCGCAGTTCCGGGCTGACAATTTTTAGCAACCGGAACGCTAATGCCAACTATCAACCAACTCATCCGCTCGCCGCGCGTTTCTGCGACGATCAAGAGCAAGAGCCCTGCGCTGGCCAACAGCCCGCAGCGCCGTGGTGTGTGCACCAAGGTGTACACCACCACCCCTAAAAAACCTAACTCTGCGCTGCGTAAAGTGGCCAAAGTGCGCCTGACCAACCAGATGGAAGTGATTTCTTACATCGGCGGTGAAGGCCATAACCTGCAAGAGCACAGCGTGGTGCTGGTGCGCGGCGGCCGTGTGAAAGACTTGCCCGGCGTGCGCTACCACATCGTGCGTGGCTCGCTGGATCTGCAAGGCGTGAAAGACCGCAAGCAGGCCCGCTCCAAGTACGGCGCCAAGCGCGCCAAAGCGGGTGCAGCCAAGAAGTAATTCGTAGTAGTTTTTCGTAGTTATTTTGTTTAACCCAGCGCAAGCAATGGTGCTTGCGCGAGTAAGTGATAGCTCTCTTGAGTTATCGCGAGAATGTAACCACATTCTCAACTGAACCGAAGGAAAAGAGAACTCCAATGCCACGTCGTCGCGAAGTCCCCAAACGTGAAATCCTGCCTGATCCGAAGTACGGCAACGTTGAACTTGCAAAGTTCATGAACGTTGTAATGCTCTCGGGCAAAAAAGCCGTTGCCGAAAATATCGTCTACGGCGCCCTGGAGCAAATCCAGACCAAGACCGGCAAGGATCCGATCGAAGTTTTTGCTGCCGCAATCAGCAACGTCAAGCCTATGGTCGAAGTGAAAAGCCGCCGCGTTGGCGGTGCGAACTACCAAGTTCCGGTGGAAGTTCGCCCCATTCGCCGCTTGGCCTTGTCGATGCGTTGGGTGCGTGAAGCCGCCAAGAAGCGCAGCGAAAAATCGATGGCCCTGCGTTTGGCGGGCGAGCTGCTGGAGGCCGCAGAAGGCCGCGGCGGCGCGATGAAAAAGCGTGACGAAGTGCACCGCATGGCCGAGGCCAACAAAGCGTTTAGCCACTTCCGGTTCTAACAATGTAATTCGGCAGTCACGCCGCGCAGAGAGAATGCGCGGCTGGCTCCTTTTGAAAGAGTTTCAATCATGGCTCGCAAGACACCGATCAACCGATATCGCAACATCGGCATTTCCGCGCACATCGACGCTGGTAAAACCACGACGACTGAGCGCATTCTGTTTTACACCGGCGTCAATCACAAAATTGGCGAGGTGCATGACGGTGCGGCCACCATGGACTGGATGGAGCAGGAGCAAGAGCGCGGCATCACGATTACGTCTGCCGCCACGACCTGTTTCTGGAAAGGCATGGACCTGCAGTTTCCAGAGCACCGCATCAACATCATCGATACCCCCGGCCACGTGGACTTCACCATCGAGGTGGAGCGTTCTATGCGCGTGCTGGACGGCGCGTGCATGGTGTATTGCGCCGTGGGCGGCGTGCAGCCGCAATCCGAGACGGTATGGCGCCAAGCCAACAAGTACAAAGTGCCGCGCCTCGCGTTCGTGAACAAGATGGACCGTACTGGCGCCAACTTCTTCAAGGTCGTCGACCAGATGAAGGCGCGCCTGAAGGCCAACCCTGTGCCGCTGGTGGTGCCGATCGGCGCTGAAGAAAACTTCAAAGGCGTGGTTGACCTGATCAAGATGAAAGCCATCATGTGGAATGAGGCTGATCAGGGCATGACCTTCAAGTACGAGCCGATTCCGGCCGATCTGGAAGCTGTCTGCAAAGAGTGGCATGAAAAGCTGCTCGAAGCTGCTGCTGAGTCTTCAGAAGAGCTGATGAACAAATACCTTGAAGAAGGCTCGCTGACCGAGGCTGAGATCAAGGGCGCGATCCGTCATCGCACCATCGCGGGCGAAATCCAGCCGATGCTGTGCGGCTCTGCGTTCAAAAACAAGGGCGTTCAAGCCATGCTTGACGCCGTGATCGAGTATTTGCCTGCGCCTACGGATATTCCGCCGGTGTCTGGCACCGATGATGACGAAGAACCGGCAACCCGCAAGGCTGAAGATACAGAGAAATTCTCTGCGCTCGCGTTCAAACTGATGACTGACCCGTTTGTGGGCCAGCTGACGTTTATCCGCGTGTATTCGGGCGTGCTGTCCAAGGGCGACACGGTCTACAACCCGATCAAGGGCAAAAAAGACCGCATCGGCCGCATTGTGCAGATGCACGCCAACAACCGCGAAGAGATTGATGAAGTGCGCGCCGGCGACATCGCTGCATGCGTGGGCCTGAAAGAGGTCACCACCGGCGAGACGCTGTGCGATCCTGAATCAATCATCATGCTGGAGCGCATGGTGTTCCCGGAGCCGGTGATTTCACAGGCGGTGGAACCCAAGACCAAGGCCGACCAGGAAAAAATGGGTATCGCCCTGGGCCGTTTGGCGCAGGAAGACCCAAGCTTCCGTGTACGCACCGATGAAGAATCCGGCCAGACGATTATTTCTGGCATGGGCGAGCTCCACCTGGAAATCATTGTCGATCGCATGAAGCGCGAGTTCGGCGTGGAAGCCAACGTGGGCAAACCGCAGGTGGCCTACCGCGAGACGATCCGCAAAGTCTGCGAAGAGCAGGAAGGCAAGTTCGTCAAGCAGTCCGGCGGCCGCGGTCAGTATGGCCACGTGGTGCTGAAGATTGAGCCGCAAGAGCCGGGCAAAGGTTTTGAGTTTGTGGATGCCATCAAGGGTGGCGTGGTGCCGCGCGAATACATCCCTGCGGTGGAAAAAGGCTGCGTTGAGACGCTGTCCTCTGGCGTGATGGCCGGCTATCCGGTCGTGGATGTCAAAGTGACGCTGTTCTTCGGTTCGTACCACGATGTGGACTCGAACGAAAACGCGTTCAAGATGGCTGCGTCGATGGCGTTTAAAGACGGCATGCGCAAAGCCAGCCCGGTGTTGCTCGAGCCCATGATGGCCGTGGAAGTTGAAACGCCTGAAGACTACGCCGGCAACGTGATGGGCGATTTGTCCTCACGCCGCGGCATGGTGCAAGGTATGGACGAGATCGCCGGTGGCGGCGGCAAGATCATCAAGGCCGAAGTTCCGCTGGCTGAGATGTTTGGTTACTCCACCACGCTGCGTTCCATGAGCCAAGGCCGTGCAACGTACACGATGGAGTTCAAGCACTACGCTGAAGCGCCGAAAAACGTTGCTGAAGCAGTGATCTCGGCAAAAGCTAAGTAAAAACAACTGCCGGTTTGCCAAAAGCAAACCGGCTCTTTGAGAATTTTTAGTTTTCTACATTCGAGGAATTAGAAATGGCAAAAGGCAAATTTGAGCGCACCAAGCCACACGTGAACGTGGGGACGATTGGTCACGTGGATCACGGTAAAACGACCCTGACGGCGGCCATCACCACCGTGCTGTCGGCCAAGTTTGGCGGCGAAGCCAAGGC
>JBOFGW010000335.1:0-1655 GCA_051649325.1 Burkholderiaceae bacterium
CCAGAACACATACGCCTGCCCGCTGGCGGCGGCGCAGCGCGTCACGCCTGCAGTTTGAATCGTCTCATAGCCCGGTAAACGAATCGCGCGGCGATGTTCTTGGTCGTAGAGCGCGATCAGTTTTTGTTGTTCTTGTGCAGTCATTTTGATGAGATTTGAAAGCACTGCACGCAATATCCATAAGCTTTTTCAGGCATTTTTGCTTGAAAAAGCGCATGGATATTGCGTGCAGGCAGTTTGAATCTAACGCCCTGCACTCTCCAGTGTCTGTGCCAAAAACCTGAGCATTTGCGGATGGCTGGATGTAGCCGCGTTAAAGCGCATCATGGTGGAATACACCTGCCCTGGCGAAAACAAACTGCCCGGTGCAAGCACAAAGCCTGCTTCTGCACCGGCGTTGGCCACGGTTTCACTGTTCACGCCCAGATCGCCCCACAAGAACAGACCACAGGGCGAGAGGTTGCTAAAGCGCACGCCTGCGCCTTCGAGCAGCTTGAGTGTGGCGGCGCGGCGCGGCTCCAGCTTGGCGCGCAAGCGTTCCACATGCTTGCGGTAGTGGCCTTCGCTCAGCACTTTTTGCACGATGCGTTCACCCATCTCTGGCGTGGTGAGCGAGAGCAGCATTTTTTGATCGGTCAACGCACTGGCCAGACCAGCCTCTGCGGCGATGAATCCTACGCGCAGATTGGCGGCGAGTGTTTTTGCAAAGCTGCCCAGATAGATCACGCGCTTGAGCTGGTCGAGCGTGGCCAGGCGCGTGGCGGGCTGCACCTGTGCGCCGGGGTGAAAGTCGCAATACACATCGTCTTCAACGATATGAAAATCATGTTGCTCGGCGAGCCGCAAGATTTGAAACGCTTTGGCAGCAGACAGTGAATGCCCGGTGGGGTTGTGCAGCACCGAATTGATCACATAAAACTTAGGCTTGTGCGTTTCACATACGCGTGCCAGCGCATTGATATCCGGCCCATCATGCGTGTGCGGCACGCCCACGATCTTGAGCCCCTGCGCGTTGAGCGATGCAAACAGCACAAACCAGCCGGGGTCATCTACCAGCACGGTATCGCCCGGCCGCGCGAGCTGGCGCGCGACCATGGTGAGCGCTTGCGTGATGCCGGCGGTGGTCACAATCTGCTGTGGGTCGGCATCGATCTCCAGCTCGGCCAGTTTGATGGTGAGCTGTTCGCGCAGCGGCAGCCAGCCTTGCGGCGTGCCGTAAGACAGCAGCGAAGAACCATCGCCCCGCGCATAGGCGCGCATGGCGTGCGCGATGAGTTCTGCATCCAGCCACTCCGGCGGCACGGTGCCGGTGCCGGGCATGTGATGCGGCCCCACTTCGCGAAACATATTGCGCAGCAGCCACACAGTGTCCATGGTGTTGTGCGGCGCTACGGCGAGCTGCTTGGCCTTGGGCTTGACCACACGCTCTTTGACAAAAAAGCCCGAGCCGCGGCGCGACTCAATCATGCCCTGCCCCACCAAGCGGTCATACGCTTCGACCACGGTAAAGCGCGACACACCTTCACGCTCGGCCAGCATGCGGATCGAAGGCAGTTTGGAACCAGGCTTGAGCATGCGCTCATCAATGCGGCGCTTGAAGCGCGCAACCAGTTGCGCGACCAGCGTTTCATCGCTTTCGCGCGTGAGAATTTCTA
>JBOFGW010000336.1:0-9479 GCA_051649325.1 Burkholderiaceae bacterium
CTCGCGTTGGCTTGACCGCAGTTTTGCGATCGCCGCGCCCGATGAGCAGCTTTCACTGGAGTTGCGTGCGGGTGAGCGCGTCGCGCGCCTGGAGCGCCTGCGTTTGGCAGACGCCGTGATCATGGCCTACGAAATCAGCGTACTGCCCGCATGGGCAGTCGCCGATCCTGAAGCGGTGACGTCTTCCCTGTACAGCTACTTGGCGCAAGACGGCAATGCTCCGGTGCGCGCGCTGCAGCATATCCGCGCCCTGAATGCCGACAACAAGCTCGCGGGCCTGCTGGAAATCTCTCCCGGAACAGCGTTGCTGTTTATTACGCGTGTGGGATATTTGGTCAACGGCAAAGCGGTGGAACTGACCCATTCTTACTGCCGCAGCGATTACTACGACTTCGTGGCAGAGATGCGGCGAGAATGAAGAACCCTCTTGGTCCACAGCAGCTAGAAATTTCGCGCCTCGCGTCAACGGGAGACTATGCAAGCTCGCAGATGCTGATCGAAGCGCGCAGCGCACCAGAGGCCGTAGCGTTTCAGCTTGCTTCCGATCACAGCGCCTACGAAGCATTTGCGGCGTCCCTGCGCACACAGCCCCCCAAGGGCATCGTGACGCTGGCCCGCGGCAGCTCGGATCATGCGGCCCATTATTTTGCCTATCTCGCCATGGCGCGCAGCGGTGCGCTGGTGACGTCGCTGCCGATGTCGCTGGTTACGTTGTACAACAGCCGCATCGCGCATGAAGGATTGGTTTCTCTGGCGTTTTCACAATCCGGTCAAAGCCCTGACTTGATCGCGCCTACGACCGCACTGCGTACAGGCGGCGCGCGTACCGCAGCATTTGTGAACGCGCCCGGCTCACCGCTAGCGCAGGCCGCAGAGCACGCTTTTGATCTGCGCGCGGGCGCAGAGCGTAGCATTGCGGCCACCAAAAGCTACATCGCGCAGCTCGTCGCTGGCGCGCGATTGGTGGCTCTCTGGCAGCAGGATGGCGATCTCATCACTGGGCTGCAACAATTGCCACTCGTCTTGGAGCGCGCCCTTGATGTGCGCTGGGACATGGCCATTGACGCCTTGCTCAGGACAGACCGCTTACTGGTCATCGGCCGCGGCACGGGTTTACCGATCGCTTTGGAAGCGGCGCTCAAATTCAAGGAAACCTGCGGCATTCAAGCCGAAGCGTTCTCCGGCGCGGAAGTGCAACATGGCCCGATGGCCCTGGTGCATGAAGGCTATCCGGTGTTGATTTTTGCGCCGCGCGGACCTGCGCAAGCCGGCTTGCTTGAGTTAGCCGAATCGCTGCACGGCCGGGGCGCCCACGTAATGGTAGTGGCGCCGGTCGGTACGCCCAGATTCAGTCAATTTTCATGGTTGCCGCTGACGTGCGCGCCGCATGAGGATCTGGACCCGATTGCCGCAATTCAGATTTTCTACATCATGGTTGAAGCACTCGCGCGCGCACGCGGCAAAAATCCTGACCAGCCGCCGCACCTTGCCAAAGTCACAAAGACGCACTGAGCAAGGTATGGCCCCCCACACTTTTCATCCCGGATCTCTGGTCATGGTCGACATTCCGGGCACGCGCTTGGATTCCGCCACTGCGGATTTTCTGCAAAGCCAGCGGATTCGCGCAGTGTGTTTGTTTCGCAAAAATCTGGGCAGCGAAGAAGAGGTAGTTCATCTCACCCGTGACTTGCGCGAAGTGCTCGGGCCTGATGCGTTGATTGGTCTTGACCAAGAAGGCGGCTCCGTCGTGCGCTCAACCTTCTTACCGCAAGCGCCCTCGGCCATGGCTCTGGGTGCTGCGGCAGATGAAAACCTGGCTTACGCGGTGGGTGCTGCGGTGGCGCGCGGGTTGCGCAGCCTCGGCATCAACTGGAATTTCGCACCGGTGCTCGATGTAAACAACAACCCGTCCAATCCGGTGATTGCCGAGCGCAGCTTCTCAGAAGACCCCGAGGAGGTGACCCGCTTGGCGGGCGCTTGGATGCGGGGCTCGCTGTCTGAAGGTATTGCATGCTGCGCTAAGCACTTTCCTGGCCACGGTGATACGCACGTTGACTCGCATCTCGCCTTACCCCATGTAGACAAACCCCTGGCGGCGCTTGAGGCCGTCGAATTGCGCCCTTTTAGCGCGCTGCGCGGGCTTGCGCCTGCCATGATGACCGCGCATGTTGTTTATCCACAGCTCGATCCGGACTATCCGGCCACACTGTCGCGCAAAATATTGGGCGGCATTCTGCGTAACGACTGGGGTTACGACGGCGTGGTGATTACCGACGCGCTGATGATGAAAGCCATCTCCGAGCGTTACGGGTATGCCCGCGCCGCAGTACTAGCGATTGACGCCGGTGCAGATATGATTTTGGCGCAGGGCACCCAAGCCCAGCAATTGGAAGCCATTGAGGCATTGCGTACCGCTTTTGCGAGCGGAGAGCTTACACAGGCACAGGGTTCGCGCGCATGCGCCCGCTTGGATACGCTCGCAGCAGCTTATCCGCTGCAGCACGCCGCCTACCCAAGCCCGCAGCGCATTCACGACGATGCCTTGATGCGCCGCGCATGGGCCCTTGGCCTGACGCGCTTGCGCGGTGCAGCGCCGCCATCGCTGCACACGCCGTTGCGGGTGTTGGCGCAGTTTGATGTACCGACTGATCAGGTTTCAGAGGCGGGGCCTACAGGCGCGCAGGCCATGGCGCTGTTCGATGCGTTTACCGATGTGCAGCGCATCTTGGTGGACGACATCGCCAGTCTTGATTGGGCGAAGGTGCCGCAGGACGGTCGCAAAACAGTGGTTGTTTCCACCCGCCGCGACCGCTACGGCGCTACGGCGCATAGCTGGCGCCCAGATCTGCACTTGGTGCTGTGGAATCCTTTTCAGGCGCTGGATGTACCCGCACCCACCGTGCTTTCTTGGGGGTATGCAGATGGCGCGCTAGCGGCACTGAAGCAATGGCTTGAAGGCCGCGCTGCGGCGCCGGGCCATCCTCTGCCCTCGCTAGCTTAACAACGTACTTAGCGGAACTGATCGTGCTACCCACCTCATCGCCGATCCGCTGGGTTCCCACCCTGTATTTTGTGCAAGGGCTGCAATTTTTCGTGGTCATGTTGATCGCCGGCCTGATGTTCAAAAACATGGGGGTTGCCAACGACAGCATCGCGCGCTGGACCGGTGTGATCGGTCTGGCCTGGGCATTTAAGCCGCTATGGAGCCCATTCTTGGAGCTGGTGCGCAGCAAGAAGCTCGTCGTGGTGGTTATGCAATACGCCGGCGCGGCCGGGCTGGGTTTGCTTGCGTTAGCGCTGCAACTGCCGCAATGGTTTGCTGCCAGCATCGCGGTGCTGTTTTTGCTCGCGTACGCATCCGCTACGCATGACATTGCCTGCGATGGTCTCTATATGGCGTCGCTGAATGAGCGGCAGCAAGCTGCATACGCGGGGTGGCAAGGAGCGTTTTTCAACGCATCAAAATTCTTAACGCTCGGTGGCTTGCTGATTTTGGCCGGGCATCTGGAAAAAAAGTTCGGCGTATTCAACGCATGGTCTTTGATTTTTGTGTTGCTAGCCGTCCTTTTGGCGTTGCTGGCCACCTACAACGCGCGTGCACTGCCCGGCACTATCAATACCGGGCATGATGCACTGACGGCTGCGAGCATCGCCCGCACCTTGCGTGATGTGATTGCGGACTTTTTGCGCAAACCCGGCATTTGGCTGGCGATCTTGTTTATCGTGCTGTTCCGTTTCGCCGAAGGCCAAGTACAAACCATCGGGCCGCTTTTTCTGATTGAACCGCGCGCCAGCGGCGGCTTGGGGTTGACCACTGAGCAGGTGGGCGGGGTATACGGCACCGCGGGCACTGCGGCGTTCTTGGTCGGCAGCATTCTGGGCGGCTATTTTGTTGCGTGGCTGCGTTTACGGCGCGCGATGCCGGTGCTGATTGTGGCCATGGCAGTGCCTAACGTAGTTTTTTACTATCTCAGCGTTTATCTGCCTACAAGTTTGTGGCATATCGGTATCGCGGTGAGCGTAGAAATGTTCGGCTATGGGTTTGGGTTTGTCGGCATGATTCTGTACATCATGCAGGCAGTCGCGCCCGGCCGGTTTCAAACGGCGCACTACGCCCTGGGCACCGGGGTGATGCAGCTGGGCTTTATCTTCTCCAAGACCATCAGCGGCGATATTCAGATGTCTATGGGCTATCAACAGTTTTTCCTGTGGACCATCGTGTGCGGGTTACCGGCATTCATATTGATGTTTTTCGTGAAGCTTCCCTCCGGGCAGCCGGTTGCGGCGGCGGCCGAAGAGAGCTCGATTAGCCCGGCCGCGGTCGGGCACTAGCGCATGCGGCACCTTCTAGTTGCCGCATATTGCGCGTGCGCGTTCACGGCAGCGCACGCCGGCGTGCTGTTCGACGATTTCTCTTACGCAGACACGAGCGCGCTTGAACAGCACGGATGGAAGATTCGGTCGGCGCTTGGTCATCCCGGTATTCCCGGCGCGCGCTGGGATGCACAACCGGTGCAGCTTACTAAGGATTCTTCTCAGCCTGGCAATCGTTTGCTACGCCTGCGCGCACAAACAGACGGCCGCGCAATAGGTACCGCGCAAGCGCAGGTATGCCATCAGCGTAAATATTTTGAAGGTACTTACGCCGCGCGTGTTCACTTTACTGACCTGCCAAAGAGCGGCGTAGATGGTGACCCGGTCATTCAGGCGTTCTACCTCATCAGCCCGCTACGCTTTGATTTTGACCCCACGTTTAGCGAAGTGGACTGGGAATATCTAGCCAATGGCGGCTGGGCTAGCCCAAAAACACGGCTGTACGGCATCACTTGGCAGACCGTGCAAATTGAGCCGTGGCAAGCCTTTAATCAAGCGCATGAAGAGCCTGGCTCGCACGCCGGCTGGCAAATTCTCTCCATGCAAGTAGCGCACGGCAAAACCCGCCACTATCTCAACGGCCGCTTGCTGGCCGAGCATGGCGGGCGCAATTACCCTGTCGTACCCATGTCGCTCAATTTCAGCCTGTGGTTCTCGCCCGGCGGCCTGCTTGCACCTACTGCTGAGCCACGTGCGTACGAGTTTGAGGTCGATTGGGTGTATCACGCGCAAAACCAAGTGCTGGATCATGCACAGCTTATCGAAGCAGTGCAATCCATGCGCAAGCAGGGCATTGCGCGGCAAGACGTGGTAACGGCACCCACACCGCCGCTGGAAAGTTCCTGCGATCTTTAGAGCTTTCTGCTGTGTTTGAGCAAGCGAAACTTTCGATATCAAAAACAGATTACGCAATATCCATGCGCCTTTCAGAGCAAAATTGGCTGAAAAAGCGCATGGAACCTGCGTGATCTATTTCAATTTTTCACGTAGTAGCACTCGAATCTGCTCTGCGAGCGCTGCGGTCATCGGCCCATGCACGCCTTGTGCGTAAGCTGGCAGGTGCGCAGCCGTATCCTCGTCGGCATGAAATATCCAGTGCGCAAAGATGGCTTGCCACGCCTGTCGCTGCGGCGCAGGACAAGCGCGCAATGCCAGCAACGCGTGAAGCAACGCATCCATACCCGAGGGAGCGGCTAATTCGCTCGTGCTCCACCAATAGTTCACGAGCAGGTTCAGCGGCTGTGTAGAAGCCACGTGGTGCCACCACAGCGGCGGGATATAGATAGCGTCGCCTGGGTCCAGCGTAGCCTGACGCGCTCGCGCGAGAGCGTGCGTGAAGCGCGGGTAACGTTCGAAATCGGGTGCATCCAAATCTACTAGGCTGATGGGTGTGCCGGTAGGCCCCTGGCCGATGGCGCCGACATACAGGTTGCCAATCTCATCGGGGGGAAACAGTGTGAAGCGTCGCTGCCCGGCCACTACGCAGGCGATATTGGCTGATTCGTCAAAGTGGGTGGGCGTGATGATCGCATTGCCCAGCCACAGGCGCGGGGTAACTGCGGCATCCAGCAACGGCATCACATGATGCTCTGCCCATCTGGGCGCGCAAATGGACGCTGGCGCACTTTGCATGGCCAGTGCGGGGGAATCGGCAAAGCGTGCATAGCGGGCGAGCATTTCCAACACCTGAGGCAAGGTCACTTGATTGCGCAAAAAAGTAAATCCGCGCAAATCCTCGGCGTAAGCAAGGCGCCCACTATGTTTCGGTGGCACCATCACAGCATCTACTGCGGCATCGTTTGCAAACCGCAGCAAAAAAGCGCTGAGCGCTGCATCCGATGTGCGCGCCGCTTGTACAGCCGGCCAATCATGCACCACGCCGCGCAGCACCACCGGCTCGTAGCGCGCGAGCACCTCGCTCTCAAACTGATTGCGGGAGATGTGGGTGATCTCTGCGATGGCGTCCATCAGATAAGCGGGCCTTCAAATAAAAAAGGCGTCCGACCAGCGGACGCCAAACTAGGGCACTTCCAGAGACAATCGTTTAGAGCTTGCCCCGCAACGTCAAGTAATACTGCCGACCGTTGGAATAGAACGCAGTGGGCTGATCTTCGTTGTTGGCGTAGTACTTCAGAACGGGGTTGTTCAAATTCAGCATATCCAGCGAAATGCTGTATTGCTCGTTGAATTTGTAGCCCAGCGATGCAGATAAGGTGCCGACCGCAGCCTGATACTGCGCAGAGGCACGATCCAGGCCATTGAAGAATGACGACCGGTACGTGTAGTTGATGCGTGCGTTGATACTTTCATTTTCGAAGTACGCGCCAACGTTGTAGGTATTCTTGCTGTTACCCACCAAATCGCGCCGGCCGTTGTCCAGCGGCTTGCCGCCGGTTTCTTTGCCGTCGGCGTAGGTGTAGTTGGCATTGGCGCCAAACCCGCCGCCAAAACTTTGCTGGTAGCTAATCTCAAAACCACTGACTTTGCCTTTGCTGTTGGTAGGTGAAGAAACCTTGTAAGTTTGAAATGCTCCGCGCTGCTCGTTGTAATACGTAGCATCCCTGGTAGTAAATCCGACATAGTTATTTAGATTGATATCAAACACACCAAATGACAGCAACGAACGCGGTGCAAAGTACCACTCGATTGACGCATCAAGATTAGTTGCACGAATCGGTTTGAGATTTGGGTTACCACTATTGCCAGTGAGATTGGTGTCATCCAAACTCACGGCGCCACCCAACGCGCTGTAGTCTGGCCGAGCCAAAGTCTTTGCGGCAGCAAAACGCGCAACTAGGTCTTTAGCGACATCTACCCTCAGATTAACGCTAGGCAGAACGTCGTTGTAAGTATTGCTAACTGGCGTGCGAACAAAAGAACCAAATGCTGAGGTAGTAATAGCACCAGGCACTGGACATGGCGCAAGCGGGGCGCACACAACGCCACCAACAGCACCAGCCGGTTCATTAACCAGTACATTGACCTTGGACTTTACAAAACGCAAGCCCGCATTACCCGACCAGCCTTCGCCGTTGAAATCTGCCATCGCGTAAGCGGCGGTGTTTTTCTCTTCCATAGCGAATTCGCCGGGCCAGTATTGGCGGGTAAGCGGATTGCGATTGGAAAAGCGATCGCCCCAGGCTTGCAGTACGCCCGGATCGATCTGCCACACGTTGCGCAGGAAATTGCCTGACAGTCCGCTGCCAAAATCGCCGGGGTAGGTTTGCCCGTTCCATGCGGGCAGATTGGCAGGGTTGAATGGATCCGCCGCAAAGTTGGGGCCTTGCGCAACAAATTGCGTGTCACGGCTATGTTTCGCCGCACGCACGCCAAATTTGACTGCATTTACAACGCTGTCCAGACGGTATTCGCCATCCAGCTGTGCCCAGTCTTCTTTATCGGTCGTACGCGCGGGGCTGGCACCAAAGATCCAATCCAGCGTGGTGCCGGTAAAGCTGGCGGCGTTGCCGGCCAGCAAGGCAGAATCCGGTGCGCGGCCAATACCGTTTAATGTGTAGCGTGCGCCAGTGTTGAGCACATCACCTTCGAATACCGCTTGCGTAGGAGTTTCGCCCTTGCCGCGTGAAGAGCCCAGCTTGCCTCCGATGGTGAGATCACCGCTCTTCCACTGCCCGTCCAGATTTAGAAAGCTCGTTTCCCCGCGCGAATCGGGCCGATAAATCTGATCCACGATCACATACTGCCGCCCTGCAACCGGCGTGAATGTGGCCGACACCAAAGTTCCGTTGCGTACGACATAGCCAGGGTCGGGCGCCTGCCCTTCGCCGCGCGACAGAATGCGGCTGGTCCACACCAGATAGTTGCGGTTGTAATTGGTGGCCTCCATCTCCGACGTAAAGCCGGTCAGGCCAAAAGACAGGTCTGCGCTAGGTTTGAATTGCAGCGCGAGCAGCCCACCAGTGCGTTCACGGGTTTGTTCAAACAGCGCAGAACCGATCGCGTTAGGATAAGACACGCCGACTAAATCGGGATTGGTCGCGGCAATCCGTGTCGGCCGCAACTGGCCTGTTTGTGAATCAACAATAGTCGCGTCGATCTTGCTATACCCCAGCATCTCCACACCATCGCGCCGCAAGCTGCGCTTTTGTGAGAATGCCTGCACCATGATCCCAAAGGTATTGGCGTCGTTTTTCCAGTTCACCAGCGCGCTGAGCTGCGGATCGGTCTTTCCTGGCAAATCGGCATACACCGCACCAGCCTGCACTTCAAGGGTAAGCGGTTTGCGAAATTCCAGCGGTTTGCGGGTAATGATGTCTACGGTGCCGGCCACGCCGCCTTCCACTAAATCCGCCTGTGCGCTTTTACGCACAATCACGCGTGCAACCAATTCAGAAGGCAGCAAGGAATAGCTCACGCTGCGGCCCACCGTGCCCACTTGATTCAAGACAAACCAATCGCCCGAGCCCACCATGTGGCCATTGATAATGGTTTGCGTCAGGCTGGGATTGGTGCCGCGCAGACTGACGCGATCATTCTCGTCAAAACCGCCCTCGCTGGCGCTGGCCGAGCTAATCGTGACGCCGGGCACGCGCTGCAGTGAGTCCGCGACGTTTTTGTCCGGCATCTTGCCGATATCTTCAGCGGTAATGACTTCAACCAGAGAATCGCTATTTTTCTTTTGGTTAATCGATTGCTCGAGCGCGGCGCGGATGCCGGTGACGACCACCGAGTCCACCTGCTTCGCGTTGTCTTGCGAATTCCCTTGTTGCGCTGGCGCAGGCGTTTGCTGCGCGTTGGCCGCCCATGTGGCGCCAAGCAGCATCATGGATATGGCGCGCGCGATTGGGGTGAACTTGAATTTCATGAAAGCCTCCTCCTTCATGGTTCCCGGTTTCAGTAGGCTCACCAACGCGGAGAGCCAGTCACTTGATATTGGTATGCATGTGGTCTGCACAAATCACACTGAAACACAACCAATACGATGCCAGTATAAACATAAAGAATTCCACTTGAATACCAATTTTGATGCTGCATTGCGGCTTAAATGCGGAAAAGATCTTCTCTCGGCAATGCTTATTGGGAAAACAGTCCTGCTTCAATCCCTTTTTGGTATTTAACTGGTATTATCTATTCACTTATTGTCC
>JBOFGW010000337.1:0-1856 GCA_051649325.1 Burkholderiaceae bacterium
AATATCCATGAGGGTTTTCAGACAATTTTGCCCCAAAATCCGCATGGATATTGCGTAGAGCACTTAAAAATCACTTCTGATCCAGCCACGCCATCAGCGGCTCCCACTGCCCCAAATCTTTCTCTACTCGGCTGGGCGCGACGTCCCAAATCGTCAGGCCGTGCGCGGCGAGGTGAACATAGTTTTGCGTGTCGCGCAGCATGGTCACGGCCGATACGCCGCTGGTTTCTACAAAGGCTTTGAGATGATCGGCCGCGCGGGTGCGCTCATCCACCCGCATGCCCACGAGCGCGACTTTGCCGCTGCGTACCGCAGCAGGCGCAAGCTCTTTGAGTGTGGCCAGAAAGTGGCCGGTCGCGCCGATGTCAAACGGTGATGGCTGCACCGGCACCACAATCTTGTCGGCCTCGCGCAGCAGGCGGGCGAGCAAGCCATGATCGACGGCGGCGGGCGTGTCCAGCACGGCGTGGGTGGTGCCTTTGGGCGGCTTGGCGGGGCCGGAATTGGTCATTTCCCAGGTCACAATCTGCGGCAGATGCGCCGGCCGCAGCGCCAGCCAGTTGCGGCTTGAATGCTGCACGTCCACATCGCCCAGCATGACGGCGTGCCCGCGCCGTGCAAAGTAGCCGGCGATGTTGGTGGCCAAGGTGCTTTTGCCGGCACCTCCTTTGGGGTTGACGACCAGAATGATGGGCATGGCGCGCTCTAGTGAGTGTTGTTTGTTGCAATCGTCCGCTACCGCCACGAATGCGTCAAGCCGCATGCCAGAGTTGTTGCTCTCCCTGTTGCGTGCGTGTCTGCGCACAGGCCAGCGGCACCGCCAAACACTCTGAAAGCAGTGGCGCTGTAAACACTTCGTCAACAGTTCCTGCCACCCAGCGCCCGCCGGGCAAAAACAGCAGCGCATGGGTGGCGAGGCGCTGCGCCAGATTCACATCGTGCATCACCGCGAGCACGGTTTTGCCCCAGTCGATCACGCGGTCCACCGCGAGCAGCGCCTCGCCCCAATCCATCGCGGCAAAGGGTTCGTCCAGCAAGGCGGCTGCGGTTTCTTGCGCCGCGCACGCGGCCCAGAGCACCCGAGCACGCTCGCCGCCGGACAGGCTCGCCCACGGCTGCGCCAATAGGTGCGCGACATTCCATGCATGCGCGAATGGCTGCGGATTGCCGCGCGCGGCCAGCGCGAGCAGATTTTCTGCGAGCGTGTAGGGCGCAATATCGGCATGCTGCGCCACCACGGCGCGGCGTCTGGCCAGATCTGCCAAGCCCATGCTGGCGATGGATTTGCCATCGAACATGCGCTGCGCGGCTTGCAGCACGATGGCATCTGCCAGCGGCAGCCCCGCCAACGCGCGCAGCAAGGTGGATTTGCCGCAGCCGTTCACACCCAGCAGCACCCAGCGCTCGCGCGGGACGATGTGCAGGCTTAAGTCTGTCATCAGCGCGCGGCCACGCACGGACAGGCTTAAGTGTTCAATCTGCCAGCTCATGGCGCTGCTGCCCCGCTTTGGCGGTCTTGCTTGAGCAGCAGCACGCAAAACAGCGGCGCACCGATCAATGCTGTAACCGCGCCAAACGGTAATTGCAGCGGCGCGGCGACGGTGCGCGCGAGCGCATCAGCCGCCATCGCAAACGCAGCGCCCAGCACGCACGCGCTCGCGGCCTGCACGCCGATGCGGCGCGCGCCCAAGAGCCGTCCGGCATGCGGCGCCACCAGGCCGACAAAGCCCAGCGCACCGGCCAGCCATAGCGCCAGCGCAGTGGCCAGCGCGGCAGCACCAATCGCCAGCCAGCGCTCTTGCTGGGTGTGCACGCCAAGCGACTGTGCAAAGGTTTCACCCACGGCCACGCGGTCC
>JBOFGW010000338.1:0-1599 GCA_051649325.1 Burkholderiaceae bacterium
CGCAAGACGCCAATGCCGTGCCGCACCTGACCGACACAGAGTTGGATGCCGCCGTGGCGGAGATTCAGCACGCCATCAAGCGCGCGGATTCCAAAGTCAAAGCCTAGACTGGCGTAGCGCCGGGCCGCAGGCAGTAAGCTTGCGGCTTTCCTGTTCAGGCTTTCCACCATGTCCACAACAATAGAGCGGCGCGATGGCCGCGCTGCCAACGCACTGCGCCCGGTTTCGATTGCCCGCAACTACACACGCCACGCCGAAGGTTCGGTGCTGATCAAGTTTGGCGATACGCACGTGCTCTGCAACGCCAGCGTGCTGGAACGCGTGCCGCCGCATAAAAAAGGCAGCGGCGAAGGCTGGGTCACGGCCGAATACGGCATGCTCCCGCGCTCCACGCACACCCGCAGCGACCGCGAGGCCGCGCGCGGCAAGCAAAGCGGTCGCACGCAAGAGATTCAGCGCCTGATCGGCCGCAGCCTGCGCGCGGTGATTGATCTGGCCAAGCTGGGCGAGCGCACGATCCATCTGGACTGTGACGTGCTGCAGGCAGACGGCGGCACGCGCACGGCAGCCATCACCGGCAGCTACGTGGCGCTGGTGGATGCCGTGAGCTGGCTGATGCGCGAAGGCAAGCTTGAGCACACACCGCTCACCGGCGCCGTGGCCGCGATTTCCGTCGGTTTGGTGGACGGCCAGGCGCGGCTGGATTTGGAGTATGAAGAAGATTCCGGCTGCGATGCGGATATGAACGTGGTGATGACGGCAGACGGCTCCATCATTGAAGTGCAGGGCACTGCTGAGGGTGCGCCGTTCTCGCGCAAGCAGCTCGATGCGCTGCTGGAACTGGCCACTGCCGGCATCATGGACCTGGTGCAAAAGCAGGGCCACGCGCTCGCCGTTCAAACGAAATGACGCGCAAGATGGTCTTGGCGAGTAACAACGCCAAAAAACTCGCAGAAATGCATGCGCTGCTCGCGCCGCTGGGTTGGGACGTGAAAAGCCAGAGCGAGTTTGGTGTTGGCGAGGCTGAAGAGCCGCACGCGACGTTTGTAGAGAATGCACTGGCTAAAGCACGCTTTGCGACAGTGGCGACTGGCCTGCCCGCGATTGCGGATGACTCAGGCATCGTCGTGCCCGCGCTCAACGGCGCGCCGGGCGTGATCTCTGCACTCTACGCTGGCCTGCCCAAGAGCGATGCCAACAACAACGCGCTGCTTTTGCAAAACATGCAGAACATCACCGACCGGCGCGCACATTTTTTCTCATGCGTGGTGCTGCTGCGCCATGCCAACGACCCGCAGCCGATCATTGCCCAAGGCGTGTGGCAGGGCGAAATTCTGCACGCCCCGCGCGGCACTGGCGGCTTTGGCTACGACCCGCTGTTTTACGATCCGGTGCATCATTTGGGCGCGGCTGAAATGTCTGCTGAAGTGAAGAACCGAGTCAGTCATCGCGGCAAAGCGATGCAGCAGTTGATGGGGCAGTTGAGTAGTTTGTGACGGGTGACGCGTGACGAGTGATGAAAATATCTGCGCCTAAATGCTGTCATGCCGAGCGAAGCGAGGAATCTCATGCCGCGCATGCAGAGATTCCTCGCTTCGC
>JBOFGW010000339.1:0-2815 GCA_051649325.1 Burkholderiaceae bacterium
CCAAAGCCCGCGCGATCACCGAAGCGCTTGCCCCGGTCTACACCCCATGGTCTATCCCGGTCGGGGAGGCCGTCGAGCTCGATCCGGATTCGGGCTGGGCGCAATGGGATATGGCGGTCAAGCTGCAAGATAGCGAGCAGGCGTAATGCCCGGCCGCCAATCATCCGCCATGCAATCAGCTATAGCTATGGTAATTGCTGGCGCTCCCGCTGTCATTGCATGCCGTGCCGCTGGCGTACACCCGTCATCGCTTCGGCGAGCGCTTCGCAAGGCTGGCGTCGCTGCTCTTGCTGTTGGCAGGCCTAAGCGCTCATAAGCGGCTTTTTTGGTGTTATGGCGCAGAAGTGCGCTTTAACATACGTTAGGCGTATTTGCGGGCAGCACGGTACGCCGCCCTTGCTTCATCCATCGTGCGCGTCTTGGCCGTGTGGTAATCCCACCCAAGATCGCGGCTCATCGCTGCGTACAGTTCGCTTCGGCCCATCTTTCCGCTTTGCCATATCGGGTCAATCAGCGCGTGCAGCTTCTTTCTCGCTTTTTTTAGTTCTGCAGTCGGTATGCAGCCCAGCGGCTCGGCGCGGTTCTTGGTCTTGTGGTGGCAACCCACGAAGTTCCGGCAAGCATCGCAGCGCCAGAACGGCAGGCTATGCAGGTCGGGCCGGTGCGGGTAAATCTCGCGGCCATCCGTCAGCCTAGCGCTTACTTCCCCACCGCAGCCGCAGCAGTGAATACGCCTAACTGTCGGTTCAAGCGGAGAGCCAACAGCGGCCACCGCTTGTGCGTCTTGATGCTTGGTCACGGCTGTTGTCTCCCGCTTAACCTGGCGTTAAACCGCGTTGCCACCAGGCCGGCCCGCCAGCGCCGCGCGCTCATCGGCAGTCAGATGGTAGTGGTCCCACGGGTCCAGTTCGCGCGGCGTGCGCCAGTCATAGCAGGGCCTGCCGCCGCTGACAATCCGGCCAATCGGCTTGCCCTGCCAGTCGCGGGCCATCCGCTGCACGCGAATCTGCACGCCGTGCGTCTTTGTCGTGCGGCGGTCGCCTGCCTTCGGTTGCTTGCGTGGCGCGCCATAGGTCACGCGCACACTGGTCACGCGCGGTTTAACCCGCTGGTCAACCGGAGCTTCGCCGGCAACAGTGTTGTTCATCGTCATTCCTTTGGGCTCAGCCCGGTTACCAGCACGTTAGGGCGCACGCGGCGGGCGCAGCTTGTGCGCCTTCAGCAGTGCGGCTTCGATCAACTCCGCAGGCGTTTCCGGCTGCTCTGCCATCCACTGCACCAGCCACTCAGGCAGGCGCAGCGGCACGTTTACCCGGCGCAGGCCGGGCGGGGCTGGCGGCCGTCCGCCTTTGCTCTTGTCGCTCATGCCAGCAGTCCGCAGTTCGGCATGCCGCAGGACGTGCCGCCGTCTTCGCCGCATGTTGGGCATGCTCCGTCATCGTCGCCGTGCGCCGCGCCGCATGCTTCTGCAAGCTGCCCGCACACTAGGCAGCGCTCGTCCTCCAACACTCGCAGCGCAAGCAGCGCCGCATGCCTGTCAGCGCCCCCCTCTTGCCAGTGCGTACTGCGCTCCACGTAGTCGCGCAGCGTGGCAAGGGCCTGTTCGGCCCCGCTCACTTGCTTTCCCTTGCGGTGTGGCACTAACCCCGCACTTGTCAGGCTCCTTTGTCGCCCGGCATTTCTGGCGGGCTGCTGAATACAACCTATGTCAATGCGCATTGCATTGATCCATCTCGCGCGCATCAGCCTGCGCATTCATCATCACAAAGCACTCAGATGCTTTGAAGGTGGCACGGCAGGCTTAATCCGCCGTTTGTAGCCAAGACGTCTCCGGATCGTTTCTTTGCCACCATCAAAACACCCATGAATCAGCTTTGTGGTGGCGGCGACATGCGGGATTCCGAATCGCTGCTACTCAGGCGCAAACGCCTGCAATCTATGGGTTTACGTTTACCCATCACACTCTTTCGAGCGCCACCAAAAAACTGATTCAAAAATCAAGAGCCTCCCTTGCTACAATGTATGCATCCGGCGCATGAGGAAAGCTCGCTATTTTTTCTAGCGCAGCCGCCATTCTTCCGTTGATATGGCTAGAGTCTTCTCCTTGATCGTCTAGCCACCTTTTGATGCTAAACGGCTCGCTCTCAATCGGCAAGTCTTCCAATGCTTTAACGACTCTTTCTTTTGTTGCATCATCATAAAAGAAAGACGCTGCGTGAGCATCGGCTAGCCTGCGAGCCAACCTGATAGCTCTGTCGTTATTTGCATCACAGCGAAGATGCAAATCTCCAATGACAACAGTAATAGCATCGTACTCACGCGTCCCCGTACTGACGCGGTGAATTTTTACTTGGATTGCGCGCATCTAAACAACCTCGCTAACCGAGCCGTTTTCGTACACAACGGCAAAGTAAAAGCGGCGGCCTTTTTGACGACGCAACTTTATCTCTGTGCGCCCGCGTTCCAGCACGGTCGATCCAACAACAATGTAAGTAATGCCGCTGATTTGCATGGTGTTCATTTTTTTCTCACAAAACTGACTCAACGATGCAATTATCGTCGCCCACCAGGCGCATGCAAGACAAACGTTTCTATCGCTGCTGACTTTGCGATAGCAAAATCGGCGGCACATCTTTCAGCATCGCCCCCAGGTCATCCCTGCGCTTGCCACCAGGCGGCGGGCACAGCCATTCGCTGGGCTCTGTGCGCTTTGAGCACGGCAGCGCAGGCAGCGGGTCGCTGCGGATCACTTCGTCTTCAACAAGGATGATGGTCATTTGTATACCTCAACAAGCGCGACAACAAGCCAAACAAT
>JBOFGW010000340.1:0-5471 GCA_051649325.1 Burkholderiaceae bacterium
ACTGGTGGAGGAGGCTGGATTCGAACCAGCGTAGGCGTAAGCCAACAGATTTACAGTCTGCCCCCTTTAGCCACTCGGGCACCCCTCCACGCGGAGAACTCAAGATTATCAAGGGTTTAGCTCGGAGTGTCAAACGAGCAGGCCTTGTTTGGAACCTTGACTCAACGCTCATTTCAGCGCCTGCAGGGATTGCGTTTATTGCACAAACAAGGTGTTTTCATTGATTTTCCAGGCAAATCGTTGACCGACCGCACGGTCGGTTATAAATTGAAAGCCTGTTTTGCGAAATCGTCTGTGCGTTTCATCGAACACAGTTTGTGAGTTGCACTTGGAGCATCAATCATGGGCTACACCAGCATTCCCGACGCAGCAGCCGAGGCAGAGCTCAAACGCGTTACCGCCGTGGACGCGCTGGATACGCGGCAAGCCGATTTTGATGCCCGCATCGCTGCCGATCACAAAATCGAGCCGCGCCACTGGATGCCGCAGGCCTACCGCAAAACGCTCACGCGCCAAATTAGCCAGCACGCGCATAGCGAAATTATCGGCATGCTGCCCGAAGGCAACTGGATCAGCCGCGCGCCCTCGCTCAAGCGCAAAGCGATTTTGCTCGCCAAAGTGCAGGACGAAGGCGGTCACGGCCTGTATCTCTATTCCGCCGCCGAAACACTGGGCACGAGCCGCAGCGAGATGGAGCAAGCCCTGCTAGACGGCAAAGCCAAATACTCCAGCATCTTTAATTACCCCACGCTCACCTGGGCAGACGTGGGCGCGATCGGCTGGCTGGTAGACGGCGCGGCCATCATGAACCAGGTGCCGATTTGCCGCTGCAGCTTCGGCCCGTACGCGCGCGCGATGATCCGCATCTGCAAAGAAGAAAGTTTTCACCAGCGCCAGGGCTTTGACATCATGCTTACGCTTTGCAATGGCACGCCGGAGCAAAAAGCCATGGCGCAAGACGCGCTGAACCGCTGGTGGTGGCCGGTACTCATGATGTTTGGCCCGCCTGACGATGAGTCACCCAACTCCGCGCAAAGCATGGCCTGGGGCATCAAGCGCCTGACCAACGATGAGCTGCGGCAAAAATTTATTGATGCCACGGTGCCGCAGGCGCAATTGCTCGGCCTGAGCATTCCTGACGCCGCATTGAAATTTGATGAAGCCACGCAGCACTGGGTGAGCGGCCCGATTGACTGGAACGAGTTCTGGCAAGTGGTGAAGGGCGACGGACCCTGTAATCGCGAGCGGCTCGCGACGCGGCGGCGCGCGGTTGAAGACGGTGCGTGGGTAAGAGAAGCCGCTGCTGCTTACAGCGCGAAACGCGCAAAACTCAAAAACGCTGCGTAGCCCAATGTTAATCACGCAATATCCATGAGCATTTTGAGCCATTTTTGCCCCAAAACCCGCATGGATATTGCGTAGATGGGTTTAGGATCTGACATGAATAGCAACGACTTAACCCTGTGGGAAGTCTTCATCCGCTCCAAGCAAGGCCTGGAGCACAAACACTGCGGCAGCTTGCACGCGGCGGACGCCAAGCAGGCGCTGGCGATGGCGCGCGACGTGTACACGCGCCGGCAAGAAGGCGTGAGCATCTGGGTCGTGGCCGCGCAAGATATTCACGCAAGCGACCCGCATGACAAGCCTGAATGGTTTGATCCGGCGGCAGACAAGGTCTATCGCCATCCAACGTTCTATACGCTGCCCAAAGAAGTGGATCACATGTAATGCAGCTACCAGCCACCACGCAATACCTGCTGCGCCTGGGCGATTCCGCCCTCATCCTCGGCCAGCGCACAGCCGAATGGTGCGGCCACGGTCCAATGCTGGAAGAAGATATTGCCATGGCCAACATTGGCTTGGACTTGATCGGTCACGCGCGCCTGTGTCTGAGCGAAGCCGGCGCGCGCATGTCGCCGCCGCAAAGCGAAGATGCGCTAGCGTACTTTCGCGATGAAGCCGCGTTTCGCAACTTCACCCTCTGTGAATTGCCCAACAGCGGCATTGAAAAAGGCCAGCAAGCGCGCGACTACGCAGTGACCATCACGCGCAATTTTTTGTACTCCGCGTTCATGGCGCTGCTGTGGGAACGGCTGCAAACTTCAAGCGATGAGAAACTCGCCGCCATCGCCGCCAAGGCCGTGAAAGAAGCGCGCTATCACCTGGAACACGCGCGCGATTGGCTGCTGCGTTTTGGTGACGGCACAACAGAATCGCACCGCCGCGCGCAGCGCGCGCTGAATCAACTGCTGCCCTACTGCAGCGAGTTTTTTGTGGATGACGATGCCACACGCGCGCTGCATGCGCAAGGCATTGCACCCCTGCACGCAGACTTGCAAGCGCCGTGGGATGCGATGTTGGATTCCACGCTTGCAGAAGCAACGCTCGCGCGCCCTGAGCAAAACAAGTTCATCCCCACTGGCTATGCGGGGCGCCATTCTGAGTATTTGGGGTTTTTGTTGGCTGAAATGCAGAGCGTCGCGCGCGCACACCCGGAAGCGAAATGGTGAGTGCATCCAACACCGTTCGCCCTGAGCCCTTCGACGTTGCTCAGGACAGGCCTGTCGAAGGGCATTTTGCGGCATCGCCGAAATGGGCTTCGACAAGCTCAGCCCGAACGGAAAGCGTGATTGCACGCGCACACCAAATCGCCGCCTGCGTCGTAGACCCAGAAATCCCCGTGGTGACTTTGCAAGACCTCGGCATCCTGCGCGGCGTGCGTGAAGAAAATAGCGAACTCATCGTCACCATCACCCCCACCTACGCCGGCTGCCCGGCGATGCATCAGATGGAAGACGATCTGCGCGCCGCGCTCGCCGCCGCAGGCATCACCGCGCGCATAGAAACCGTGCTCGCACCCGCCTGGACCACCGACTGGATCACACAGCAAGGCCGCGAGAAGCTTGCGCGCTACGGCATTGCGCCGCCTGCGCCGCGCCGTAAGGGTGAGAACGTACTGCACTTTCACGCACCGGCCAATCACTCACCCAAGTGCCCGCACTGCGGCAGCAAATCCACCGAGCGGCTGTCGCAGTTTGGCTCTACTGCCTGCAAGGCGCTGTATCGCTGCGTTGCGTGCAAAGAACCGTTTGATTACTTCAAACCGTATTAGTCCTGCAGGCACGGCTTGCCGCGCACCCAGCTAAAGACAAGATGTCCATCCACTTCCACTCTCTTCAAATCACTGAAGTCGCGCCTGAAACACGCGACGCGCTGCGCGTGCGCTTCGCCGTGCCGCCCGCGCTGCGCGATACCTATCGCTTTACTGCCGGCCAGTTTGTCACGCTGCGCGGCAACGTGAACGGCCGCGCGGTGCAGCGCGCGTATTCCATCTGCTCGCCGCAGCAACAGTACGCGGTCGATGCCACATTTGACGTAGGCATCAAGCGCGTAGAGGGTGGAGTGTTTTCGAGCTGGGCACACGATGCGCTGCACGCGGGCCAAGCCATTGATGTGCTGCCGCCGGATGGCCGCTTTGTCTTCAAAGACGCTGCTGCCCAGCATGTGCTGGCCATCGCCGCCGGCAGCGGCATCACGCCCATGCTGAGCCTGATTGAAACCGCGCTCGCTGCAAATCGCAGCACGCGCTTCACCCTGCTCTATGGCAACCGCACTGTCGATGCCATCATGTTTTTGGAGCGGCTAGAAGACATCAAAGACCGCTGGCCGGCGCGCTTTGCCATGCATCACGTGCTGTCGCGCCAAGCGCAGGAAGTGCCGCTGTTTAGTGGCCGGCTGGACGCTGAAAAAATCACCGCATTTTTGCGCGGCCCACTCGCAGGCGTTTCGTTTGACGCTGCATTCATCTGCGGCCCCGGCAGCATGATCGATGCCGCAACCTCCGCCCTCACCGCCCACGGCATGCCGCCCGCGCAGATTCACGCAGAACGGTTTGCTTCACCAAGTGATTCAAAAGCAGACTACGCAATATCCACGGGCATTTCCAGCCAAAATGCCTTGAAAAAGCGCATGGATACTGCGTCAATGCCTTCAAATGGCACGCAACTGACCGTTGTACTCGACGGCAAAGAACACACCATCGCCTGGGACGCACGCGAGCACGCCCTGCTCGACGCCGCGCTTGCCCAAGGCCTAGACCTACCCTACTCCTGCAAGGGCGGCGTGTGCTGCACCTGCCGCGCCAAGCTGCTTGAGGGGCAAGTGGCGATGGACAAAAACTTCACGCTGGAGCAGTGGGAAATTGATAAGGGCTTCGTACTGACCTGCCAAGCACGGCCGCTCACCAAGAGCGTCTGCGTTTCATACGACGAGCGGTAACGCACTCTTATCGCAGCGCCTGCTCCACCGCGATACCAATCGCAATCAATCGCACGTCAGAATTGGCCGGGCCGTCCAGCTCAATACCCACTGGCAAACCGCTCGCCTTGCCGCGCCCGGCCGGCACGCTAACGCCAGGCACGCCAGCGTTTGAGCCTGGGTCGGTGTTTTGAATGTAGAGACCAAAGTTTTCCAGACTGCTCGCACTTGGCCCCTGCAGCATCGCCACGCGGGGCGTGGTGGGAAAGATGATCGCATCTAGCTTGTTGGCGCTAAACGTTTGCGCGTAAAGCGCGACCAGCTTGGGGCGCTCGGTGCGGATAGCGGCCTCGTAAATCGGCTTGGCGTCCACCAGCGTGTTGTTGGGGCCGGGCAGTTTGCGCGGCACAACCAATCCATCAAACGTGCCTTTGACATCCTTACTGACGATCTTTTGCGCTACCGCCTCCACGGTCATGCCGGGCACCCACTTTTTTAGGTACGCGGCCAGATCGTCATAGCCCTCATAGAGCGCAACCGGAAAACCCACTGCGCCGTTGAGCGCGGCGAGGCCCGGCATATCCACCTCAACAATGGTGGTGCCGGCTGCGCGCAGTTTGGTGATGGCCGCATCAAAAACAGCGCGCGTATCTTCATCCAGATTGTCCAGAAACGGTTTTTTGACGATGCCAAGCCGCACCGCTTTTAAATCAGCGGGTGTGGCAGCTGGGCTGCCGGTGATCACCGCGTCTAGCAATGCCACATCGCGCATGGAACTGGCCATCGGTCCGGCGGTATCGCGCGTGGATGAGATCGGTGCAATCCCTTCCTGGCTGTAGCGTTTCACTGTGGGCCGCAGCGCCGCGCAGCCGTTGAATGCGCAGGGAATCCGCACCGAGCCGCCCGTGTCCGTGCCAAGCCCAGCTAGCACAATGCCCGCACCCACCGCTGCGCCGGTGCCGGAAGAAGAACCGCCTGCTGAGCGCTTGGGATCGACCGCGTTGCGCACGCCAAACTCCGCTTGCGTTTTAAATGCCTCGTTGTAGCCGGAAATGCCAAACGCAAGCTCATGCATATTGGTCTTGCCAATCACCACCGCGCCGGCCTTGCGCAGTGCTGCCACCACCGGCGCGTCTTCTTTTGGCACAAAGTTCGCCAACGCGGGAGTGCCGGCTGAGCTGGGCATGCCGGCCACATGGATATTGTCTTTCACC
>JBOFGW010000341.1:0-8393 GCA_051649325.1 Burkholderiaceae bacterium
GGTGACATAGTTTTTGCCAAAGGTGATGGTGGGCCAGCCGTAGTTTTTTCCGGGCATTGGTGCGTTCAGCTCGTCGCCGCCTTGCGGGCCGTGTTCGTGCGTCCATAGCGTGCCGTCGGGCGCAAGTGCGGCGCCCTGCATGTTGCGGTGGCCGTAGCTCCAAATCTCCGGCTTGGCCTTGGGGTCGTTCGCAAACGGGTTGTCTTTGGGTGCCGCGCCGTCTTTGGTGATGCGCAGCACTTTGCCGTGGTGATTGTCCAAAGTCTGCGCGTCTTGCATGCGGCCAAAGCGGTCGCCCAGGGTGAGGAACAAATTGCCGTCGGGCTTGCCATCTTTCATCGCCTCAACAATGCGGCAGCCAAAATGCAGGCTGCTTTGCACACGCGGCATTTGCCGGAAGATGACCCTCACCTCTTCCAGCCGCGTATTGTCTGCAGATAGCTTGGCGCGCGCCAGTGCGGTGCTGTTGGCGCTTGACCCCGGCTCGGTCACGCTGGCGGGCTCTGAGTAGCAGAAATACACCGTGCGGTTTTGCGCAAAGGCGCTGTCCGCGATGATGTCCAGCATGCCGCCCTGGCCGCGCGCGACCACTTCGGGCACGCCTTGCAGCGGCGGATTCACTTTGCCGTTTGCCTCCACCACGCGAATGCGGCCGGGCTTTTCGGTGACGAGAAACTTGCCGTCGGGCAGGAACGCGACGGCCCAGGGGTTTTCAAGCCCGCTGGCGACCGTGACGGGTTTGATGGTTTGCGCGCTGGCTGCGGTGGCAGCAAGCAGAAAAGAGGCAGCGACAAAAGGCTTATACGCAATATTCATGCGGGTTTCCAAGGCAAAATGGCTGAAAGAGCTTATGGATATTGCGTAGAGCACATCCAAACGCTATCAATTGACATTCACGACGATACGCCCTTTGACTTTGCCCGCCATCAGGTCTTGTGCGTAGCTAATTGCTTGGGCCAAGGTGATTTCTGTGGTGATGGCGTCGAGCTTTTGCATGTCCATGTGCTGCGCGAGCGCGGCCCACGCGCGTTCGCGCAAGGCACGCGGCGCCATCACGGAGTCAATGCCCTGCAGCCGCACGCTGCGCAAAATGAAGGGTGCGACGCTGGCAGGCAAGTCCATCCCTTGCGCCAAACCGCAGGCCGTGACCACGCCGCCGTACTTGGTCTGCGCGCAAGCGTTGGCCAGCGTGTGCGAACCCACACTGTCCACCACGCCGGCCCAGCGCTCTTTTTGCAGCGGCTTGCCGGGTGCGGAAAGCGTGGCGCGGTCAATGATCTCGCTGGCGCCCAAGCTCTGCAGGTAGGCATGCTCGCTGGCCTTGCCGGTGGATGCTGCTGTTTTGTAGCCTAGCGCGCCCAGCAAAATGAGTGCGACCGAACCTACCCCACCAGTGGCGCCGGTCACCAAAATTTCCCCTTTATCTGGCGTGACGCCGGCATCTTGAAGCGCCAGCACGCACAGCATGGCGGTGTAGCCGGCGGTGCCAATGGCCATGGCGCGCTTAGCGGAAATCGCGGCCGGCAGCTTGATCAGCCAATCGCTTTTGAGCCGCGTGGTGTGCGCCAGGCAGCCCCAATGCACCTCGCCCACACCAAAACCGTTCAGAATCACTTGATCGCCCGGTTTGACCGCGGGCGATTCGCTGGCCGATACAGTGCCCACACCATCAATGCCCGCCACCATCGGCCAGTTGCGCACGACCGGCCCTTTGTTCGTGATGGCCAAGCCGTCCTTGTAGTTGAGCGTGGAGTAGGCCACCTTGATCGTCACATCGCCCGGCGGCAACTGCGCTTCATCAATATCGGTCACGCGTGCGCTGAACTGATCGTTCTCTTTGCTCAGCAAAATGCCTTTAAACATAGGGGTCAAGCCTTTGGATAGAGAATCATTTGGGTGCAGCGAAACAGCGCAATCACTTTCTCGCCGTGCGTTACGTGCGCATCCCACACTTGCGTGGTGCGCCCACCATGAAACAGCTTGGCTGCAACTTCAATCTGCCCTTCGCGCGCGGTGCCGAGGTGGTTGCTCTTAAGCTCGATGGTGGTAAAGCCGCTGGCGCCTTGCGGTAGCGAGGCCACGCAGCCGTAGCCGCAGGCGGTATCGGCCAAAGTCACAATCGCGCCGGCGTGCAAAAAGCCGTTGGGTGCAAAGTGGGCTTGCGTGATGGGCATGGATAGGCGCGCCACGCCGTGATCGGCCTGCAGCACCTCAATGCCCAGCAGGCCGGGCAGAAAGGCTTGGCCGAAGGCGGTCCATTGCTGCGCAGTTTTGAGCGAGGGGGTAGTCATGGTTTCATAGCAAGGAGTAAAGCGTGAGCGAGCAGCCCAAGCAGGCACCCACAGTAAGCATCAGGCGCAGGGGCACGTACCAGGCCGGCCAGCGGTACCAGTGGCGCGTGGTCAGATCAACCAACAGCGCTAAAGCGAGCCCGGCCATCAGCGCGACCATGGCCTGGGTGGAGGGCAGGCCGGTGACAAACCAGGCCCACAGCGCCGGCAATACCCCCCAAATCAGTGATATCCAGATCCGCGAGGCAATATGCGCCGTTTGTCCGCCGGACAGGGTGGCGCCCCAGTGCAGCGCGCCCAAAAAAGCCAGAATGACCGCGGCATAGTCCTTTTGCAGCCCGGCCGCGGCCGAGCCGTAGATGGGCGACAGCGCCGCAGTCAGGCCAAGCCCGACAAACGGGATCAGGCCGCCGCAGCCGATCACAAAAGCAGGGGACTTCACAGGCTTTCACCAAAAGTTGAGAAAACGCCAATTTTGCTCCCGATCGGGTTTTGGCGGGCGTGGCACTGCCGCGACACATGGCCAGAGGGTTTTTGCCATCTGTAGCGATGCGCCCGCGGTTTATCATGCACAATGCTTAGAACAAGCCAAGCATTGTGCCGGGGCGAGCCGCATGACGGCGTATAAGGCATGACGGCGTACAAGAACAGGCGAGCGGTTCATCAAAGAGGGATTTCGTGGCAGCCCATCCGGCAACAAAACTGGAGCAGGTCGGTAATACCAAAAGGCTTGCGGAGCTGTGGCTGGATGCCAGCCCTGACCCGATGGTCTGGGTCGATCTGAACGGCTGCATTTCTGCCGCCAACCAAGCGGCATGCGACATGACCAGCATGAGTATGGACGCGCTGATCGGCGCGCCAGCCATCACGCTGGCCTCTGAGCCTTCACCAAAACGTTTGCAAAAAGGCATGGCCCGGCTGTGGATCAACGCCGCCGCAGGCGTGTTTTCCACCGTTTTGCCGCTACGCATCGGCCTGGAGCCAAAACGCTACATGCGGTTGCGTGTGGTGGGTACGCGCGATGGCGTGAAGCGCCTGCTTGCAGTGTCCATGACCGATGTGACCGACTTTGTGCTGGCGCGCCGCGCCGCGCGGCGTAGCGCATCCCGCCAGCCGCAGGCTGCCGCAGCCCGCGCTGCCAAGCCGGCATCGACCTCTGCACCTGCTGCCGCGCCTGCAACACCGGCACCTCCCGCTGCGCCCGCAGCGGGTAAAGCCAAGCCGGAGCGCGCCGGCCGCGGCAGCTCGCAGCAGGCACAAAGCGCATCACACGAATCATTCTTGCGTACGCTCGCAGACCATATGACCGATGTGGTGGCGGTGTACGACGCCAGCGGACATATCCGCTATGTCAGCCCGTCGGTGGAGCGGCTGTTTGGTTATGAGCCTGTGGAACTGTACGGCCGCAGCAGCGACTGGATTTTTGATCCGGCCGATCGCACGCTGGTGGCCCAGGCGGTAGACGAACTGCAAAAATCGCCCCCCAACACCGCGCGCCGCATTGAAGCACGCGCCCGCCACTCCGATGGCGCGGCCCGCTATGTGCAGGTGGATCTGGTGAATCTGCCGGATGTGTCGCCCATCAACGGCGTGCTGATGAGCATGCGCAATATCGATGGCGAATACACCGCGCGCCAAGCCTTGGTCAATTCTGAGCGGCGTTTTTCTGCGCTCACGCAGCACATGCACGAGATCATTTCCGTGCTAGATGCCAGCGGCAATGTGCGCTACATCAGCCCGGCCGCGCAACGGTTGCTGGGATATGCACCCGAGGAATTGATTGGCAAGCACTACAGCGTTCTGGTGCCCAAAGAATCCCAGGCGCTGCTTGCGCAGCAGCATATCGATTTGATCGAGCACAAAATCGCCGAGCCGGGCGTGCCCATTGAGCATGAACTGATCGCTAAAAACGGCAAGCGCCGCTTGTTTGCCTCGATTGGCCGCAACTGCGTGGATGATCCCGCGGTGGGCGGCATCATCGTCAGCTCGCGCGACATGACCGAAGCCGGGCGCATTGGCCAAGGCCGCGCAGAAAACAGCCACCACACCCGCTACCGCGAAGTGCTGGTGGAGCTTGCCGTCGCGCCCAAGTCAGACTGGGCCGAGAGCCTGAAGGCGCTGCTGTCCAAATCGGGCGATACGCTGGGCGTGATGCGCACGAGTTTCTGGCGCATGCACCAAAACCCGCGCCGGCTGGAATGCGAAGCCATGTATCTGGGGCTGGACAAAGGGTTTGATGCTGCGTGGGTCAAGCGGCCGTTTACCGAGGCCGACCAGCCTGCCTATTTTCAGTGGCTCAACGACAACCGCCCCATCATCACCAGCAATCCGGCGCAGCACCTGGCGACGGCCAGCTACGCCGATAGCGATGACTTCAAAGAAGTGACCTCGCTGATTGACGTGCCAGTCTGGATTGAAGGCGCGCCGGTGGGTTTGGTGTGCTTTGAGATGATTGGGGTTGAACGCGATTGGTCCAGCGAAGACGAAAGCTTTGCTTCGCACGTGGCCAGCCTGCTCGCGCTCGCGCTGGAAGGCGCGCTGCTGCGCGAGGCAGAAAAACGCATTGAGCGCCTGGCCTGGCTGGATTCACTCACCGGCCTGCCCAACCGCAATCTGCTCAAAGAGCGCCTGACCAAGCTGCTGGATAAAGTCGGCAAAAAATCTGGCCGCGCCGCCGTGCTGCTGCTGGACCTGGATCGCTTTAAAGAAGTGAACGACACCTACGGCCACCACGTGGGCGATGCGCTGCTCAAAAACACCGCGCAAGCGCTGCACAAAACCGTCGGCCAGCAAGGCTGGGTCGCGCGCTTGGGTGGCGATGAGTTTGTGGTGGTGGTGCCGGCATTTGCGCACCGGGATGACTTGGCCAAGCTGGCCACCGCCATTGGGCAAGGGCTTGCAAAGGCAGAGATTCCCAAGGGCATTGAATTTTCCGTCACGCCTTCCATCGGCATTGCGGTGTACCCAGAGCATGGCCGCTCCATTTCATCGCTGCTCAAGCATGCAGATGCAGCCATGTACCAGGCCAAGGCCAGCGGCCGCGCCACATTCCAGTTTTACAACGCCTTCCGGCACAACATTGAAACGCGTGAAGTGCGCGCCGCCAAGCAGCTGCAAAAGGCGCTGGACACGCGCGAGATTGAGTTGCACTACCAGCCGCAAGTAGACATCAAGACCCGTAAAACGGTGGGGCTGGAGGCGCTGGTGCGCTGGCAACACCCCGAGCGCGGCCTGCTCATGCCCGAGGCGTTTTTGGGCCTGATTGAAGAGTTCCAGATGAGCGAGGCGCTCACGCGTTATGTGGCGCATGCCGCCTGCCGGCAGATTGAAGCATGGCGCAGCGCCGGCATTGAAGTGCCGCAAATCGCTATCAACATCAGCGGCCGCGAGTTTTGCGATCTGCGCCTGCCCACCATCATCCGTCAGGCGCTGAACGAATACGGTTTGCCCGCCAACGTGCTGGCCGCAGAGATCACCGAAGGCTCGCTGGTGCACGACAACGAAGTCGCGGTGGAGGTGTTCAAAAGCCTCGCGCAGACTGGCGTGCACATCAGCCTGGACGACTTTGGCATGGGCTACAGCTCGCTGAACTACTTAAAGCGCCTGCCGATCGACTCCATCAAGATCGACCGCAGCTTTATCGAAAACCTGCCGTTTGACGCAGACAGCGCCGCTATCACGCAAGCCATCATTTCCATGGCGCAGCACTTGAATCTGGACATCGTCGCCGAAGGCGTCGAGCGCGCCAACCAGGCCGACTACCTGCTCAAACTCGGCTGCAAAATCGCCCAGGGCTACTACTACAGCCCGCCGCTCGATGTGAAGAGCATCGAAGCGCTGCTGTCGAATCAGGCAGCGGGTGTTGCGGCGGGGTTTTAAGCGGGTTTAGAAGTAGAGTACGCAATATTCATGCGGGTTTTCAGGCGGTTTTGCCTCAAAAGGCTCATGGATATTGCGTAATCACCCTAAAAACGCAACGATTTCTTCACAGGTTGTGACAACACCATCGAAGTTGTTACGCTACCGTGGGTGGCCAGCTTATCAACAACGCGTTCAAGGTCTTCGGGCAGTGAAAACGCGCAGCGCAGTACAAAGCAGTCTTCCCCGGTTACGCGTACGGCGTCCAGCACTTCAGGCATGGCACTGAACAGCGTGACGTAGCGGGCGATATGCTCATGGGTAGTGCGTACCCGCACGACGGCCTGTAGACCTAGGCCAATAGCGCGTAGATTGACCCTTGCGGTGTAACCCTCGATCACTCCGGCGTCTTCCAGCTTTCTCACCCGCTCGCTCATAGCCGGCTGCGATAAGCCGATGCGTTTACCGAGCGCCGCAAGGCTTTGTCGCGCATCGCGCTGCAGCTCAGTGAGGATCAGCCGGTCTTTTTGATCAAGTTCCACGGAAGCATTCGACGGTAGCGCATGCCGATGAATTCAAGGATTTGCCGCTCATTTTTCGATGCCTTTGCATGGTGCCGTGGTTGTGGTTGACTTAGCATGAGCATTGCACATCAAGCTCCCAAAAGGCAACTACGCATGCGACCCGTTCTTGTACTACCCGGCATTGGTAATTCTGGCCCTGCGCATTGGCAATCCCTCTGGGAGCGCCAGCATCCTGGTGTTGAACGTGTGTTACAGCAAGACTGGGATAACCCCGTGTGTGCACAATGGATTCATAGTCTGGAACTGGCTGTGCAGGCGCATGGACCGCGCAGCATTTTGGTGGCGCACAGCTTGGCTTGTCTGCTTGTGGCGCATTGGGCGGCGCAAACACGCCTGACACTTCATGCCGCATTGCTGGTAGCGGTACCCGATCCCGCGGGGCCGCAGTTTCCCCCGCAAGCGAGCGGATTCGATCATGTTCCGCAAGCGCCGCTGCCATTTGAAACGGCCATGATCAGCAGTACCAATGACCCTTACGCCACAACACAATACGCAGCGCACACCGCTGCCCGGTGGGGCGCGCGGCATATCAACGCCGGCGCTGTAGGTCATATCAATGCTGCAAGCAATCTAGGGGACTGGCCAGCGGGCTGGTCAATTGTGCAAGCATGGCGCGAAAGCTGAGATCTACTTCCGCATATCCACCACCCGCTTAGCCTTGCCCATCGAGCGCTCAATCGCGCCGGGTGATTCAATCTTCACGTCCGCCGTCACGCCGATATAGCTCTTGATCGCGTGCGAAAGCGCGCTGGCGGCGCCTACGGCTGCGGCGCCATCTACATGCTGGCCGGGTTTGAGTTCTACGCGCACGGTGAGCGTATCCAGCGGGCCGTCTTTGGTGAGTTCGCACACGTAATGCGGCGCGAGGTTGGGGCGCTGCAAGATCAGTTCTTCAATCTGTGAGGGAAAGACATTCACGCCGCGCACGATCATCATGTCGTCGCTGCGGCCGGTGATTTTTTCCATGCGGCGCATGGTGCGCGCGGTGCCTGGCAATAGGCGCGTGAGGTCGCGCGTGCGGTAGCGGATGATGGGCAGCGCTTCTTTGGTGAGGCTCGTGAACACAAGCTCGCCCAACTCGCCTTCTGCCACGGGCTGGCCAGTGTCGGGGTGAATGATTTCGGGGTAGAAGTGATCTTCCCAAATGGTCGGGCCGTCTTTGGTTTCGATGCATTCGTTGGCTACGCCCGGGCCCATCACTTCACTCAGGCCATAGATGTCCACCGCGTCAATGCCCACGCGCGCCTCAATCGCTTTGCGCATGTCATTGGTCCACGGCTCGGCGCCAAAAATTCCGATGCGCAGACTGTTCGTGGCCATGCCTTGCCGCTCCATCTCGTCGGCCAGCGCGAGCATGTAGCTGGGTGTGACCATAATGATGTCGGGCTTAAAGTCCGCGATCAGTTGCACCTGCTTTTCAGTCTGCCCGCCGCTCATCGGCACCACAGTCAGGCCGAGTTTTTCTGCGCCGTAGTGTGCGCCCAGCCCGCCGGTAAACAGGCCGTAGCCATAAGCGATATGCACAATGTCGCCGGGCCGCGCGCCGCTGGCGCGGATGCTGCGCGCAACGAGTTGCGCCCAGGTATCGATGTCTTTTTGCGTGTAGCCCACCACAGTGGGCTTGCCGGTGGTGCCGCTGCTGGCGTGGATGCGCACGACT